>NZ_JBHWEB010000071.1:0-51793 GCF_042734395.1 Amycolatopsis sp. NPDC059657
CTTGATTTGTCTTCACAAACACTCATGATCACCGTGGTGGCCGCGCCTATTTCACCGACACGCCAGCCACATCACGAACTACAGCTGGAGTACTAGGTGCGCCTTGGTGAGGTGTCCATGTCACTCCTGCCGGGGCGCGGAAGCCGTTGACCGTCATCGGATCTCACCGCCAACCGGCGCGGGAACCGGTGCACGCGGCTCTCTCGGCGCGGGCACCGCCGACGTGGCGTCCGCGGGGTGGAAGGCGGCGTGCAGGCGATGCGCTGCTCGGCGTGCCGTACGCACCAGCGCCGACCGTGCCGGTACTTCGCCCGCGTCGGCGCCGTCGCTGAAGATCGCCGCAGCCCGCGGATCATCCGGCAACTCCAACCCCACCTGCGCACCCAGCACACGCCCGACCTCGCGACTGCCGGCAGCGGTCGTCGCGCAGACACCAACTCCGAGCCGTCCGCGCGCGAGCCGGGCCCGCAGGACCTCCAGAGCTGACCGGGCGGCAAGCAGGTGCCGGCTGTGCGGGCGCACGATCAGCAGCACAAGATCGGCCGCGGTCAGCAGCGGCCACGGTGCCTGGTCACTGAACCGGCCGGCATCAACCAGGACATCCGTCTCGTCATGCCCGGTGAGGGCTTGCGCCAGGTGCCGCCAGCCCGGGTCACCGATCGCGGTGGCCTGCGCCGGGTTCTGCAAACCGGCAAGCAGCCGCACATGCGGCGCGGGAGGCGCGACCTGCAGATGGTCCCCGAGCATGTCCAGGGTGGCGGTAGGCAGGTGCCGGGTGGCCGTCGCGAAGCCGAGCACACCGCGATCAGCACGCACCCAGCCATCGACCAGCCACTGCCCCAGCCAACCCGCCGCCACGTCTCCACCAGCCGGGTCCAGATCGGCCAGAATCACCGACCGGGGCCACACGCTCGCCAGGACGGCCGCGCTCGTCGTGGCACCAGGAGCGCCCTTGCCACCGAGCAGCACGATCATCGCCATCACGCACCTCCCGGGCCCAGCAGCGCCACGACAACCCCACCGGACGCGGCGGCCACCGCAGCGCCAGCCGCATCCGCCCCAACCAGCAGGTCAACGGTGACCGCGCCGTTCGGATCCGAGGCGCCGACATCGGTCACGCGCGCCTGGAACGCCGCGCCGCCCGGCGCGCGATCGGATCCGGGCTGAGCGGCGGGCGACACCTGGACGAGATCACCCGGCGTCAGGCCGCGGGCGGGAAGCTGGCCTGGTTTACACAGCAGGCCGATCACGCGCTGCCCAGCGCCGGGGATGACCTGTGCCGCGACATCGTCCGTCGCCAGGACGCGGCCGGCGTGCAGCGTGCCGGTGGCGGTCTTGCCCACCACCGCCGCGCGGCGCGTGGCAGGAACGGTGTGCGCCGCAGCGTCCGGCACAGTCTGCGCGATCGCCAGATCCGCGTCAGTGATCGTGTGCCCCCAGGCCACCGTGCGCGCCAGCACCAAAATCGGCACCCGTTCGTCCTGCGCCGACAGCAACGCGTAGTTCCCGTAACCCGCGACAGCCGCCAGGACTACAGCGGTGACGATCAACCAGGGTCGGCGGCGGCGCGGCACTCGTGGCAGCCGCCGCGGCCCCTCACCGGCGGATGAGGAGCCGAAATCGTCCTGAACCGCCGGTCGTGCATCGGAAAAAGGCATGGAGGTACCCACGATGAAATTCCCCTTTTGTTGTGAAATAGCGCGGAATCAGCGCGAGCGCACGGACTGCGCCTCAACCACCGCGAACGTCACGCTCGCCCGCGAGAGCATGTCCGGCAACGTCCCGCCCACCGGCGCGCTGCCCGTCGACCCGGTCCACGACACCCGCCATCGGATACCCAGTGACGCGGTCACCTGATCACCCGGCTTACCGAACGACGAGGCGGTGTAGACGAAATCGCAGTCCGGGCTCGCCGCGTGCAACCCGTACGAACGGTCATACGGAGTTCCAGGACCGCCACACGAGGATGAACCGCCGGAACCGGAGGTGAATGTCATCGCCGCAGGCACTGCGACGACCTCCGCCCACACCGGGCCTGTTTGGACCCGTTTGGTCTGCGGCGCCCACACGCTACGGTCCGTCCAGAACCACGTGTGCTCGCCGACGACCGTCGCCACCCGCCCGTCAGCCAGGCGAAGGTCCGGCGAATGCCTCGGCGCTGGCAATGGCAACCTCAACTGCTCGAAGGCCTGCTCCGCCACCTGGCGAGGCGTCGGCATCACCACCACGAGCGTGTCCGAGAGCACTAGTGGCGGCGGGCCAGGGCCTGCCCCACCGACAGGTGTTCGTCCCGTCCCGGGCCCGGTCGACGGCTTGTCGGTCGCTGAATTTGGCGATTGCCCCGGCCTGGTGGCTCCGAGATCGATGTGCGGTGGTGACAAGGTGCCGCGTTGATCGCCAGGTGTGACGACCACTTGGCCGTCTCCGGGGCCGTCGGCAGAGGCCGAGCACTGGTTTGCGAGAAGCGTCGACATAAGTATCAGCCCGGTTGCAGTCGCGTTCGCGGCAATACGGAGTGATGTCATCAGCATGTCCCTCCTGGGTAGGTGATCTGCGAGACCTTCCAACCGCCATCTGTTCGAATCAGGCTGGCGGCGATTGGGTTTCTTGGCACACCAACGGTTTTCGGCTTTCCTGTCTTCGCATCCGCTTGTCCCGATTGAGAAGCGTCCTGGCAGTCCTTCACAGTGGCGCTCTGCCCCGACACATCGACACTCAGGATGCGAGCCGTTTCCGTCCCGTAGCCGGTGATACCGCTGCGCTTCTGCTGGCCGAGCGCATCCAAGGTGATCGTAAGTTGTGGATCAGCAGCGACCTCGGTCAGAGTTGACCGCCACTGGGACTCGTCCAACGTCGGAACCCGATCGAGTCGATTCCAGAACTCGCGATAAGCGGTCTCGACTGCAAGTCGGTCGTCGGTGGCAACGGACGACGTGGGAAGCGGCGGGACGGAGGTGTTCGCCGTGCCGGGCTCCGGTTTCTGGGCCGGGCTCCCACTGCACCCGACCAGTCCTGCTACCACCGCGGCCAGGCTGCACGCAAATCGTGCTGTCCTGTGCATCACCATCTCCTTCTCTTAGGCGATCAGCATGCCGATCACGGCACCCAGGATCAGCGACGGACCAGCCGGAAACTTTGTACCGAACTGGCCACCATTCCGCACGAGCACCACGAGCGCGACCAGAGCCGTCAGCGCGGTCGCGCACAAGAGCCCCATGATCAGCCCTGCCCAGCCCCACCAACCGAGGTAGAGCGCCAGCGCGGCGTACAACTTGGTGTCGCCGCCGCCAGTGTGACCAGGTGCAGCCAGCTGAACGACCATGGCGACCGAGAACGTCGCGATCGCCGCTGCCATCGCCGAGACCAAGCGAATCCAGTCGTTCTCGGTGGCGGCAGAGACGGTCAGCAGCGCCACTCCTCCGCCAGCGAGTGCGCCGACCATTCTGGTCGGCAGGCGGCGTTCCTCAAGATCGACGACCGTCAGCAGGGCGCCCACCGCACAAAACCAGCACAACGCCAGCCATATCGTCGTGCCTGCAAATCGAACGACGCACACGACCATGAACCCCGCAGCCATCATGAGGGGTAGGCCGCGGCGAGCGGCTACGCCAATGAGATCCTTACCTCCGACCTCAGCCCGTTCCGCAACCTGGCGGCAGTCGCCACATTTGCGGCACCAGGCGTACCCGGCAGGTCGCTGACGTCCGCCGAAGACGGCTTCCAAGCTTGTCGACAGCGTTTGCGTATGGCCGCAGTCCAAGATGTATTCACCTAACAAGGCAACTTCCTGTTCTGTGATGGGTGGTGGGCGCGTGGGGTAGGCGCGCCCACCACGTTCGAGGCCGATCTCGCTACGGAGTCAGATCGCGGTCGCTCAGCATCGGATGCCGCCGTTCCACCACGCATCGACGACGCGCCAGCGGATTCCCGGCTGGAGGTCGTTGATGCCGGGGTGCACGCAGACCTCGTGGATGCCGCCCCAGATGTCCTGGGCGTCGACCATCACCCACATGCCGGTTCCGGCATCGCAGTGGCGGTACATACCCATCGGGTAGTAGCCACAGACGGCGGAGACCGAGTCGGCGCCCGGCGGCGCGAGAGCTCTGCCTGGAGAGTCCGCGAGGGTATCGGCATGCGCAACGGTGGGCGCGAGCAGTGCTGTCAGGGATGTGAGCACGCCAAGCGCGATACGGCTACGTGCTGCTGGCCTGGTCATCACTATTGCTCCTTCACTTCAGTTGAAAAAACTGTTTCGCCACAGGGGACAACGGCAGTTCAGCGCATGAATTTGGTTCAGATTCTGCGACTGCCGCGGTGCTGTTTTTCGATGTTCCTCAAGCCTGCCTGAACTGGATCTTGAATGGAACAGACGCGCGATACACAACAAGTACACAAACTCGTGTGCGTCCTTTGTGGATGCCTGCAGAGAGCAGCGCGGGGTGGCCCGGACTGGAGAAGTCCGGGCCACCCCGTGCTGCCGAGTCGACTAAGCTGTGCGAGTCCCGCGGTCAACGTTGAGCGCGGCGTGCGCCAGTTGCGTTCGGACATCGATGAAGTTCGGATCGTGGACGTTGTCGAAGATCTTGGATGCCGCTTCAAAAGCGTCAAGCGCCTCACGCGCAAGACCGAGCGCCGAGAGCGCCTTTCCTTGCGCGAGAAGGGTTTCACCTTCCCGCCACCGTTCGCCGTGCTCGCGCCTTAGCCGGAGCGCTTGGTCGAGCTGGTCTAGCGCCTCAGCGTGCTGTTCGTGGTGGAGGTGGATGAGCCCGAGTCGGTGCCGCGCGAGGCTCTCCAGCCGAGGGCGGGTGAGCTGTTTGGCGAGGTCGACGGCCACGCGTGCGCTGTCGAGTGCCTTGCCGGTCTGGCCAGCAAGGTCGTAGGCGGTGGCGAGGTGAGCTGATACGAACGCGATGCCGTGTTGAAAGTCGGTGACGCGGACGAGGTCGTAGGCTCGAACGAGCCAGTCGAGTGCCTCGTCGTGGCGTCCCGCGCGTAGGTAGGTGATGCCGAGCGTGAACGCGGCCCAGGCCAACCCGGGATCGTTGATCTCCGCTTGCGTCCTGGCGGCTTCGTGCAGGTGGCTCAAGGCTTCGTCAGTGCGTCCGAGTTCGGACAGCACGCATCCCAGACTGATCCGGGACCGCGCGACCGCGAAGTCGTCGCCGAGGTCTTCAGCAGCGGCGAGGCCGGTGGTCGCGGTACTGAGCCAGGCGTTCCAGGACTTGGTTAGGAAGAAGTACGGCAGGAACAGCGCGGGCAGCATCCATGCCAGCGGTGTCCCGTCGGCGTATGCGGCACGGGTGACGGCGAGCGCGTTGCTCGTTTCGGCCGCGCACCAGCGGACTGCGTCGTCTTCCTCGTCGAGCGTGAAGACTGCGGGCGTGATGTCGTCGGCGGGGAGTTCGGCGTCGATCCAGTGTTCGAGCATGACGTGGTTGGCGTTGCTGGCACTCAGGCAATACCAGCGCAAGAGCCGATCCTGCGCCGCGCGCAGATCAGGAACCGTCTCTTCCTGCTGCGCGCGTTCGGCCGCGTAGAGCCGGAGCAATGTGTGCAAGCGGAACACACCTGGGCCGACTGGCTCAATGAGATGAGCCTTGACCAGCACCCCCAAAGACGCTGCCGTGGTATCGAGGTCCATCCCAGATAGGGCGGCTGCAGCCGGTGCGCTGATCTGAATCCCGGGGAAAGTCCCAGCCGCCCGAAACACTCGGGCAGAGTCGGCATCGAGTTCGCGGTAGGACATGTCGATGACGGCGCGCACGCTGACGGTGTCATCGGGGGCAGCGAGCACATCCAGGCTGCGTTCGGCGTGGCTGAGCTGCTGGGCCAGGTCTCGCGGTGTCGCATGTGGGTGGATCAGCAGGTAGTCGCCAGCAATCCGAACCGCCAAAGGCAGACGACCACACGAGTCGACGATCTCGCGAGCAGCGGTTGCGTCGGCTGCCACGCGCGCTGCCCCAGCCACGGCCGCGAGCAAAGCAAGCGCCTCGTCGCTCGTGAACGGTTCCAGGGGCAGTGCGGTTGCACCATGCCGTCTCAACAGGCCAGACCGGTGCGAACGGCTGGTGACCAGCATCAGCGAGCCTGCGGGAGGCAGGAGCAGCTCAACCTGCTCAGACGACGTGGCGTTGTCGAGGACGACAAGAGCAGGACGATCTTCGAGCAGGGTTCGGTACAACGCCGTTCGCACGGCGATGTCCGCACCGGTGCTGTCCGGGGACGCGCCGAGCGCGCGCAGGAACCCGTCCAGGACGTCTCCCGGGTCGGCAGGCCCCACCGAGGTCAGCAACTCGGCGAACAGGCAACCACCCGGGTACCTGCCGGCCGCCGTAGCTGCCCAATGCACGGCGGTGGACGTCTTGCCGACTCCTGGTGCTCCTTCGAGGACCACGACGCCTGTGGCGCCGCCAGTGGCCGAGGTCGTCGCGGCGGCAGTGATCTGCTGCAAGTAGCGGTCGCGGCCGACGAACTCGTTCGCAGGCGGTAGCTGCGCTGGCCGTACCTGGGCCGCAGCCTCAAGCTCGGCCGCGATTCGCTCGAGAACCCCCTCGGCATCCAGCGCGCAATCGAGTTCATGGACCACTACCGGCGTGAGGGCACGTTCTCCGCGAAGGATCTTGGTGACGTAGCTGGCGCTGTACGCGGTGCGTTTCGCCAGTATCGGTATCGACATGCCGCGCGCACGCAGCAAGCGCCGGACCTCCGCAGTGAACTCCTCGTGCAACGCCATGGCGAGCTCCTCCTCACACCACCGTCGCCCCGGCGACGCCGTCCTCCCCCGAGGAACGAAAACTGTGTTCCCAATGGCCTACCCGCCAGTCACGCTCAGCACAAGGAAACAAGATCAAGTTTCCACTTGTGGGTGAATGCCATTGCGCTTAGCGCCACTCAGAGAAGACGAAGAACTACTCATCCACTCTTGAGTACATCTACTCGGCGCGTTCGAGTGGTAACACGCTTGACGATCGAACGACAACCGCTGGTTTGCCGCGATTCAGAACTACCCAATAAGCCGCACCCACAGTTATTGCGATCAGGATCCAGGTGCAGAATGGTTGGCTTCGGATGAGCAGGAGGGGCCTGGATATGCCTGTGACAAGCACCGACGTCGAAGTGTTGATCGTCGGCGGCGGCCCGGTCGGATTGACGGCCAGGGCGCTGTTGGAACGTTGGGGCGTGCAAACGCTGCTGGTCGAGAGGCACGCCAAGCTGTCACCTTTTCCCCGCTCACGGCTGGTCAACGTGCGGTCCATGGAGATTTACCGCGAGCTGGGTATCGCCACCGAGATTTCGGCTCGTGCCTTCGCGCCGTCATATGGCCACATCCGCTTTCGCGACACGCTGTGCGACGACGATTTCGCCGCGGCGGCGATGGTCGGAATCAACGCCCCGGTGCCCGAGAGCCCCGAAGTCGGAGTAGTCACCTCACAGGACCGGCTGGAGCCGATCTTGCTCGCCGCGGCGGACTCCGAGACGCGGTTCGGCGCCGAACTCATCGACCTTGTCGAGGAAGACGACGGCGTCGTCGCCTCAGTCGTCGTCCACGGTGACGAAACTCGGGTCCGGGCCCGCTACGTGCTTGCCGCGGACGGCGCGAACTCCACGGTCCGCAGCCTGCTGGGGATCGGCATGACCGGCCCGGGAGCGCTGGCAAAGATCACCACGGTTGTGTTCGACGCCGATCTCGAGCATGGCGCCGGCGCGCACGCCGGGGTCTACTTCACCTCGCACGGAACGTTCCTCCCGCTCTACCCCGAAGGCGGCTGGGCCTGGGTTTCCCCTACCCCTGAAGACACCGAAACCGCGGACTGGGCCGCACTCGTCTCACGTGCGATTGGTACCGACACCCACGTCGACGTGACCAGGGTTCAGCACTGGGTCATGAACGCGTCAATCGCCGAACGCTTCCAGCACAACCGGATACTGCTGGCCGGCGACGCCGCCCACGCCATCCCCATCCTCGGTGGCATGGGAATGAACACCGGCATCGCCGACGTACACAACCTCTGCTGGAAACTCGCGGGTGTCCTCCGCGGCTGGGCCGGGCCGTCGCTGCTGGAGACCTACGAGCTGGAACGACAACCCGTGGCTCAGCAAACCCTGCGCCAAACCGTCGCCAACACCCAACTCGCGATCGGGGTGCAAACCCGGCGGCAATCAGGGGAGACGCCGCCAGAGAAGATCGAGCTTCCCTGGTCTGATCGCTATTTTGCCCAACTCGGTCTCGTGCTCGGCACCTGCTACCGGTCCTCCTCGATCCTCACCAACGAAGACGCACCGACGACGTCACCTGGCTCCGACTACCTTCCCACCGCAAAGCCGGGGCACCGCCTGCCTCACCAGTGGCTCACCGATGGCCGCTCATCACTCGACATCTGTGGCGGATGGTTTGCCCTGCTCGCCGCAGATCCCGGCCAATGGCAACAGTTGCCCACCAGATCGTGGCCATTACGCGTCGAAGCGCTGCCCCAGGCATACGCCGACCACTACGGACTCGGGCCGCACGGGGCTCTACTAGTCCGGCCCGACGGCCACATCAGTGCTCGCTTATCCGATCACCCTGCCGACGACACAACCGTCGAGCATGCATTCGCCACAACTACATGTTTGCCTGCAACAGTTGCATCCAGTCGACAACTATCGTGACAAGGCAATACTGAACTTTGCCGAGCGTGGCGCGCATCGGTGCAGCCCGTCACCGCGACGGGGAACAGGCCAACGACCCTCTACCTATTTCGCCGCGTTCGACGGGGTGGCGCGGCCACCCCGCAGCAGGACTGCGCATCACGGCGATGCGCACCAGGTTCGTTCCTCGTGGCCGTTGAGGTTTCCGAACAACCGGGAGAAGCTCAAAGCCATCGACTCCACAAACCCGAGTCCGCCATCTGGGGTCGACGCCGCTTGAACATTATGCGTTTCGCTTTTCATCATATCGTTTCGCGTGAGCAGGATCTTGATCACCACCTACCGCATCGGCTAGCAGCGCCGCCAACCGGTCCAGACCAGTCTCGACCAGGTCAGCGGTTAGCGCGCTAATCGACAACCGCAGTTGATTCTCACCCCCGGAACTGGCGTAGAAATGATGCATGGGGGTCCAAAGTACGCCGAAATCGCGAGCCGAACGCTCCAGCAGAGCATCGTCCGCCGCGAAGGGAAGCGTGACTACAACGAAAAAGCCACCTCCCGGCTTGTTCCACGATATCCCCTGATGCATCTGCAACTGGAGTCGCGTACGCAGCCCCGTGTCAATGAGTCGAAGATTGCGACGATAGGCTTCTCGTTCTCGAGCATTGGCCTCGATCAAGCTGAACTGGTTCTCGATAAGTTTGCCCGCAATGACCGCCTGCGCCACTGGCGAGGTATTCACTGTGACCATACTTTTGATCTTGGCTAGCTCATCAGCGAACAGTCGATCGGTAGCACCATCCTGACTCGATACACGCTGATCCGCAACCACGTACCCCACCCGCGCCCCGGGCAGTCCAGTCTTGGCGAACGACCCTAAATACACCACTTTGCGTCGGGTATCAAGTGCTTTGAGCGTCGGCAGACGTTCAGCATCACCATTGAAAATTCCGTACGGATTATCCTCCAGCAGCAGTATGTTTTCTTCCTCGGCGATGGCGAGCAAACGTCGACGTCGCAGGTGGTCCAGAGTTGCTCCGGATGGATTCGCGAAGTCCGGCATCACGTAACAGGCGCGTGGTCGCAACCCCACTTCGCGCGCCCGGTGGATCTGCGTGACAAGATCGTCCAGGTCGATACCATCAGGACCGCTCCGCACAGGACGCACCGGCAAGTCGACCAGTTTGGCCGCCCCCGTGAGTCCGACATAGACGGGGGATATCGCGAGCAGCACATCCTTCTCGCTCGCGCGCAACGCGCGCAAGACCAAGAACATCGCCTCCTGACAGCCGACGGTCACGACGATGGACTCGGGGTCTACCTCGATCCCTTCATCCGCGAGAAGGTTCGCCGCCACCAGGTCGTGAACGATGCCTTTGGTGCGTCCATATTGGAGCAGCGTTCGCCGCACCTGTTCCTGCGTGTACCCACGATCAGAGCGCAGGTGATCACTAAACAACCGCAGGTACCTTGGCAGCACATCCGTATCGAAGTGCTCCTCGTATGGCCTGCCCGCAGCGAACGAGATCGCATCCGGAAACCGGTGCGCGATCTCGTTGAGAAAGTTCATCGACGTCAAGGCGGGATCGGCCAGGCTTCCGTGCAGTTCGTCCGCCATCAGATCTGCCATCTATTCCCCCCACCATGCGCCCCAGATGCCAAGGTCACGCGTAGTCGCTTCGCAGACACGAGATCTGCGGCTCCCGCCAGCGCCATCGCATCAGTCAGCTCTTCGCGCAGCAACCGCAGCACTCTCGTCACGCCTTGCTCCCCATCCACCGCCAGTCCCCAGAGCACAGGACGACCGATGAGCACACCGTCAGCCCCCAATGCAAGGGCTCGGAGTACGTCCGTACCACCACGCACGCCGCTGTCGAACAGCACTTGACATCTGCCGGCGACCGCCTCGGAAACCGTGGGCAACGCGACGATACTCGACACGGCGCCATCAAGCTGGCGACCACCATGGTTCGACACAACGACCGCGTCCACCCCGATCTCGACAGCACGAACAGCATCTTCAGCGGCCAGAACACCCTTGATCACAAGCGGCAGCCGGGTCCGATCACGCAGCCAGTCTAAGTCGGACCAAGATAAAGATGGATCGAACGCCGAGGCAGTGTGTGTAGCCACCGCTGAATGCCCATCTTGAGTCACGCGCGCGCGATCCGCCGATCCCGGACACAGATTTGTCGCGCCGATCGAGTCAGGCAGGGCGAATGCATTGCGCATGTCCCTCAGTCGTCGCCCCATCCGCGGTACGTCGACAGTCAGTACGAGCGCCTGGCACCCAGACTTCTCAGCGCGCACCAACATCTCAGCCATTTGCGCGCGGTCCCGTAGCCAGTAGAGCTGAAACCAAATGTCCCCTCCGACCGCGGCGATCTCCTCGATAGTGCAACTGCTCAACGTACTCGCGATCATGGGGACACCCACCGCCTTTGCCGCAGCCGCAGTTGCCAACTCTCCGGCTGGATGCGCCAGCATCTGATAGGCCATGGGTGCCACCGCCCACGGGGCTGACGCCGCCCCGCCAAGCAAACTCCCATCAGTGGCGACCTCCGACACGTCGGACAATATGCGCGGAACGAGCGAGACTGCGTCAAGGTCGGCCCGGTTGGCAGCGAGTGTCAATTCGTGCTCGCTTCCGCCTTGGACATAGTCCCACACGTCTACTGGCAACAATGACGACGCCACGTCCTCAAACTCAGCGACGCACAACGGCCGTTTTGCAATCACTCTGATACTCGTGCGGAGAGACGTTCAAGTTCGACAGCTTCGTAAAGTGCTTTGATGTTGCCGCTACCGAAGGTGCGTGCACCGAGCCGTTCGATCACTTCGAAAAAGAAAGTCCTGCGAGGATGCGTTGACGCAGCGAAAATTTGGAACAGCTGACCGTCGTGGTCCTCGTCGACGAGGAGGTTCAGTTCACGCAGGTCGTCGACTGAATGGCGCGCGATTTCCAGCCGCTGGCCAAGCAGATCGTAGTAGCTCGCAGGCGTGCGCAGGAACTCGACGCCTCGGGTATTCAGCGCGCCGACCGCACGCACGATGTTTTCTGCACTGAAGGCGACGTGTTGAACACCGGCGCCACCGTGATTGTTCAGGAAATTGTCGATCTGTCCTGGTTGGGCGCTAACGTCTGGCTCGAGGAAAGTGAAAGTCGCTGCACCTAAGGCACTTTGGACGACTTTGGAATTCATAGCCTGCGAGCCCACCACGACATGCTCGGCGAAGAGCATCTTGAAGCCGAGTACATCCTGATAGAACTCGATGGTCGAGTCAAGTTCACCTGAAGGCAGGCAGACCGCGAAGTGATCTACCTGCCGCAGTCCAATCCACCTTTCATCACCGCCGCTGTCAAATCGCACAAAAGAGACTGGCAAAGCCGGGTCACTCTGATCAGACGATGACACGAATGTATGCGTGACATCACCGAACGCACGAATAGACGAGGGTACTCTGTCTACCGATATCGCGCCCCGTCGCATCGCTTCGCCATGCGCAGCTTGCGCGTCTGGCACACGCAGCGCGATGTTCGCTACACCACTGCCGTGCGAACGTACGTACGCACTTGCGGGATGATCGTCGGTCCGCCCCTCGGTGACAACCAATACGACATCGCTCTGCCGCAACGCAACCGAGTAGTGATCGCCGTCGGCGGACCCCGATGTCGCGAAGGGAACGAAACCCCAGCGCACCATCAAATCCCCGCTGACTCCCATTGCATCATCCACGTAGAACTCAGTATACGAAACGCTTAAATCACCGAAAATTCCACTATCACTCACTACCCTCGTCCTCCCCATTATTCCACTATGCGACCGCTGAGCGGCCTTCGTCATACGACTCACCCACGACCGGTCGTCCTGGCGTGAACAAAAAGAATAGTGAGCACCACACGCAGACCGCACCGAAAACACACAGAGCAGTGGTCGTGTAGCTGGCGATCACCCAACCACCAACAAGCCCGCCGAGGGAAACCCCGAGAAAAACCGAGGACGAATTTAGCGACACCACTAGCATCCTGACTGACGGATAAGTCGAGATCAGTCGCTTGAGTTGAGTCGGGACAATGGTCCAGCCAACCGCGCCCCACACGAACAGTACTGCCAACGTTGCCGCAAGCCCCGACACAAATGACAAGGAAAGCAACACCGCCCCGACAATTGTGACAGTGATACGCAATAGCGGCCGCCAATGGAACCGGTCGGATAGAACACCACCCAGAATAGTTCCGACCAGCGTTCCAGCCCCGAAGACCGTAAGCACGAGCGTCAGCATCACAGGGCCCGCCCCTACGTTGTCTCGTACCACGAGCGCAAGGTAGGAATACACCACATACTCGCCTGCCACAACAACAAGAGTCAGCGCGAGAGCGGAAATCAACCTGCGATCAGCAAGCAGTCGCAACCTTTCCCGAATCGATATCGCCTGCATATTCGGATCCGCCAGCTCACTACGGCCCTGCAGAAGCGCGGCGATTACGCTGATCGCCGCGATGGCGACGAGTACCAAACGCCATCCTACGAATGAGGATACGAACACGCCGAGCGGGACACCGATCACTGTCGCCGCGGTGACCCCAGCCAGGACCAGCGAAACCGCGCGGCCGCTACGAGCAGCCGGCACCGAAGCACCTGCGGTGGCAGTGGCATTCGGCAGGTAAGCGCACGCGCCGATAGCAGCGATCAGCCTGCCAACGGCAAGAAGTAGTACTCCGCCGGACATCGCGACCAGATTGCCAGCGGCGAAGAGCAACAGACCAGCCATACCGATCCGTCGTTGCGACTGTCCAGCCACTTGACTCGCGATGATCGGCGCGCCGATTGCGAATGCCAGAGGGAAGATCGCAAGCGCCTGTCCGACAGTGCTCGGATCTGTGTCAAGGTCCGTACTGACCGTCAGCAGGATGCCGGACAGCACAGATGCGTCAACCCCGATCGCGAACGCACCTACGACCAAGGGAGTAAGCCGCCAGAGTGAGAATTCAGCCGACGTATTCATCGTGATACTTGCCTCTCGTGATCGTCAGCGCACTGCGGGGTTCGGCGGCGGCAGCAACTTGCGATTGATCTTCCCGTTGCTTTTGAGGGGCAAACCTGGCAGTTCGACAAACCATGTCGGATTCATGTACGGCGGCAGCACACGGCGAATGTGGTCACGCACGGCGCTCACCGAACCCGTCGCCGAGGCGAATACCAGGTAGCCGGTCAGCCACTTTTCGCCAGTCGGGTCGGTATGCGTTATGCAGCAAGCCTGCTGCACACCGGGGGCATTGAGCAGCGCCGCCTCCACTGCGTCCAGTTCAACCCGGAACCCACGGATCTTTACTTGACTGTCGTAGCGACCGAGGAAATCGAGTGCCCCATCCTGACGCCTGCGCACGTTGTCTCCCGTGCGGTAGACCCGGGCACCGGTGTCGGGCGCCAGCGGATCCGGAAGAAAACGCTCGATGGTGAGCTCATGGTCGGTATACCCGCGAGCGAGACCGGCGCCACCGATGAACAGCTCCCCCTCTGCCCCGTCTGGAACAGGCTGCAAGTTGCCGTCTAGCACATGGACGTATACACCTGAAATCGCACGCCCGATCGGAATCGGCCCCTCGGTGTCCGCCACAGTGATTTCCTGGTGGACAGTGGTGAAAGTAGTCGCTTCGGTCGGGCCATAGCAGTTGGAGACCACGGTGCCGGGCAGACGGCGCAACACCGTGCGGACATGTGATGGAGACAGGACATCTCCACCGGTCATCAGCCTGCTCACCCCTGCGAGCCCATCGACGGCGGCGTCCACGACGACGTTGAACAGCCCCTTGGTCAGGTGCAGCACACTGATCCGATGACGCGCAACTAGGTCGGTGATTCGGTACGGGTCGAGCAGGCCGGGTGGTGGCACCACGAGAGTGCCGCCGTTTCCAAGGCAACCCCAGATCTCGAATGTCGCTGCGTCGAACGTGGGCGGTGCGATCGCGCAGTAGGTGTGGCCAGCACCCGCGGGCGCGAAGCTCCCACGGATCAGGTTGAGGATCGAACGATGTTCAATCCTCACCCCCTTCGGCTGCCCGGTCGATCCCGAGGTGTACATGACATACGCGAGGTCATCGCCATGCACTCGGGGTGCGACCGCGTCACCGTGCGCTTCGAAACGATCTTCCAGTGGCAGCACTTCGGCACCCGAATCACTAAGCAATTCAGCATCGATCCTGCTCGCGAAAATCGCCTTGCAGCCGCTGTCGGCGATCACGTGGGCACGATGTGCGGCCGGATCATCTGGACTCAACGGCACATA
The DNA here is from genome assembly GCF_042734395.1 of Amycolatopsis sp. NPDC059657. NCBI lineage: Bacteria > Bacillati > Actinomycetota > Actinomycetes > Pseudonocardiales > Pseudonocardiaceae > Amycolatopsis > Amycolatopsis sp. NPDC059657. Next base: position 14,917 of record NZ_JBHWEB010000071.1, read on the forward strand.
TGCTGCACCCGCCTGCATGATCGCCAGCAGGCCGATGATCAGCTCCGGGCTCATCTTCCCGCACAGGCCGACCTGATCTCCCCTGCTAACACCCTGACGCGCAAGTGAACCCGCCAAAGACTCCGCTCTCGCCACGAGCGCACCGTAGGTCAGCGATCCAGCATCCCACACCAACGCAGTACGACGCGGTGCCTCAGCGGCCTGTAAAGCCACGAGATCATGAACGGTAGTCGCACTTGCCACGTTTGCGCCGAAGCTTGTTCTGGCTACCATGGGGTACCCTCCGGATCATCAGCAAGACGGCACAACGTGGCGGTGTACTGCGCCGCGATGTCGTCGATATGGACCACGTCGTTCGCCCCCAACTGAAGCGCCAACACGATGCCACGATCAATCGGGTCGTCACGGAAGTGCGCTACCAACGGATACGGAAACAAGTCGAGGCCGGCGTGGAAACGCACGTTGGCACGTTCCTTGTCGGTCGAAGCACGGTGGAAATGGACATAGTTGAACAGAGCCGCGAATGGGTCACTGAGTCCCAAAGCCTGCTGCACATCGGGAAATTGGCATTGCAGGTGCGGGAACATCGCCGCCTCGCCGACTTGCGCCGCGCGCACGAGTTCCCTCCAACTGCGCTGTGTGCCGCTCAGGACGAGCGGCACTACGTTGAGGAAGTTGCCCACAGCATCGTCCAGTACCTCCTCGGTACGACTGTGCAGGAGCAGGCCCGTCGTCACGCGCTTGGCGCCAGTAAGCCGCCGCGCAGCGAGTGGTGCTGCAGCAACAACGCTGACGTGCGCGGCCAACAACAGCAGGCGCAGCGAGACATTCAGCTGCTTTGCCCTGTCCCGAAGACGCACAACGAGATCGTCAGGCAACGAGTACTCGAGTGTTCCTGGCTGGCCTGCTCTGCCGACCCAGAGTCGTTGCGACGTCGCGCCTTGCAATTCAGCGCGCCAGAACCGTAGCGATTCACCGATAGTATTTTCTGGAGCTACGCGGCGGACGAACTCAGGAAAAGTGGGGTCCTCTACGGGGTCGGCCGCAATGGCGCCGCCTAGCAGTTCGCGATACCGGTTGAAAATCTGCGCCACAAGTGAGGCAAGCGACATCCCATCTATGATTGCATGGTGAATCACTATACCGAGCCTGATCTCGCCGTCAGGCAACAGGGTCAGACTCCATCGCACGGATCCTGGCTCACCTATTTCGAAACCGGTGACCCGCTCCGCCAGCCACCAGGTCTCATAGTGCTGCATCGCTTGTGTCTTAGGCAACGCCGAGAGATCTACCGCATTGAACTTGGGTGGCGCCGTCTCGTGCACTCGCTGTGTCCATCCGCCTAGTTCGTCGCGGTGAAACGACGTACGTAGCGCCGGATGGCGAGCGACGACCTCTGCGAGCGCTCTTTGTAGAGCCTCTGCATTATAGGACAGTTGAGCCCCGTAGCTCGAAGATACCAAGAAGACGCCGCCGTCGGCATTAGCAGCCGCCTGTTCCAGCATGTACCGCTGGGTACCGGTCGGATACGACAACTGGCCTTGCAGAGCACACCGTGTGTTGTTCTCGGCCGGGCCGGGAACAATGGCCATTGCGGCGGCAAGGTCCGCGAGTTTCGGCGCGCTGTACAATACTTGAAGAGAAATAGGATACCCCGCCGCGGTGAGCCGATTCTTAACCTTGAGCAAGCTGATGGAATCGCCACCCAGCGAAAAGAAGTCGTCATCGGCATCGACATCGTCGGCACCGAGGACGTCGCCCCACACGCGCGCCACCACGTCCACCGGATCTTCGCCTGTCATTTGCGTAGACGCGAGGAGCTCATCCACGCGATTATTGAGACGGTCGGGCAGACTCTCCACTACGGACACTAGGTTCGCAGCAAAATTTTCCGCGATGCGTTCGTCATAGAGATCGCGGGCGAACTCGACAACTCCCCGCAAGGTGCCGTTCTCCACTCGCACCCGAACGCCGAGGTCGAACTGCGCAGCTGCAGTATCTACGTCGAGCCAGCGCAGGGAGAGGTCGTGCATCTCGTGCGCGGGCGGGAGCATCTCATGCAGCGAGACCAGGACCTGGAACAGGGGGTTGGCACCGGGCGATCGGCTGCCTGGTGACGTACTGACAATTCTGTCGAACCCGGCGTGTGCGTGAGCAAGCGCGCCGACTACAGACGAGCTGATCTCGTCGAGCAAGTCCTCAACCCGGTGCTCCGGCTTCACGTCTACGGGAAACGGCACGGTATCGACCATTAGACCGATCAGCGATTCGAATGCGGGTTCGGGGCGATCAGCGACCGGTGTACCAAGCGCGAAGCGGCGAATTCCCGTCTGGTCCGCAAGCACGATCGCCACAGCTGAAGAGAGAACCGAGAAGAGCGTGGTGCCCTGCCCGTCGGCGAGTTGGCGCAACCGCTCCAGGTGTCGGCTACCAAGTTCGAAGGCCACATTGCCACCTTCAAATGACGGCACTGCAGGACGGGGGCGCCTACCTGGCAGTGCAAGGTCAACCGGGACATCCCGCAATGCGTGACTCCAGAAAGCGCCGACGTCCTCGGGTAAAGCAGCCGCCCGGTCCCATTGATACTGCGCGTAGTCCACGTAACGACAATCGAGTTCCGGCAACGTGGCCTCGCGTCCGCGGGCGAGCGCGTCATAATGCTCGACCAGCTCGTCGAGCATTACCTTTAGTGACCACTCGTCAGATACCAGGTGGTGCATACACAACTGCACTACGGTGAGTCTCGGCTCAAGCGGATAACATACAACCCGTAACAGAGGGCCGCCACGCAGATCGAACGGCCTTCGAGCCTCTTCGGTCAGTGCCTTTGGAAGCGCCGTCAGGCCATGAATGTCGCGCGTTTCCCATGGCACTGTCAGGTCAGCACGCACTACTGCGTGCGGGATACCATCGATGGTGGTGAAGGTAGTGCGTAAAGCGTCGTGTCTGCGGGTCAGGGCCGCGATCGCGTCACGCAGGATCACGTCATCAAGCGGCCCGCTGATCTCGACGGCGACCGATGCGGAATAGGCCTTGCTGGCCGGGAACAACTCATCGAGAAACCACAAGCGCTGTTGAGCAGGAGAAACCCGATACACCTCCGAGGAACCATCCGGCTCTGTGTGCACAGGAGTCGCCTCAGCCCTCGCGACAGACAACGGCTCTGTGTCTGCGAGCTCCGCGATCCGCTTCGCGCAGTCGGCCAGGCGCGACGCTTGGAAGACGTCCTCGATGGGCAACGGGACGCCCAGGTCTTCACGCACCTTCGATATAACCCGCATGGCTAACAACGACTGTCCACCGAGTGCGAAAAAGTCTGCGTCCGGCGAGGTGACTGGTACGCCGAGCAACTCGCTCCACACCGTGGCGAGCCGTCGTTCGATATCCGAGTCGAACTGATCTCGTGCCGCGACTACCGTATTAGAAACTGCCCCCGCCGCCGCGACTGGCGTCGATGTGCTCGACAGCGGCTGTGCCGTGATGCCGGGCACATCACGCAACGTCGCGCCGACCGGTTCAGCAAGGATCCATCCGAGCAACTGTTCGTAGTCGACAAGGACATCGCCGGCGACCTGCGGCGGCACATGTGCGGCGTCGTAGGAGAGGTAGGTCAAGCCGTCATCGCCGATGCGACCACCCGGCAGGATCATCATGCACAGCGGAACGTCGGTGATCTCGACAAAGTCGAGATCGAAAATGCGCCATTGATCGTGTTGCTCGAGCATCGCCCGATCGAACGGAAAGTTCTGCATGACGAACAGCGATTCGAAGAACGGTTGGTCGGCCGGACGGCCGCACCAGTCGTGCACATCGATCAGCGCTGCCCGGTCGTGCTCCGCGCATGCAGACATCGTGTCGTGGCAATGCTGGACGAACTGCGCGAGTTCCCTATCTGGTTCTATCCTCGTGCGGACCGGAAGTGTGTTGAGCAGCAAGCCGACCGCCTGGTCAGCACCAGGGAACGCAGACCCGCGTCCCGAAGTCACAACACCGGTCACCAGGTCTCCGACTTGGCTGTATCCGGCAAGTTGCAGCTGCCATGCAGCGAAGTAGACAGCCGCTGCGGTGACCTTGTGCCGCCCTGCGAACTTGCGGACCATATCGGTTGTGCGGCCTGATAGTATGCGTGTGGACCGCTCGTAGCTGTGCTCGTCATGAGCTCCCTGGAGCCTGATAGCCGCGGCAGCGCCGAAACCCGCGAGATGGTCAGTCCAGAACACACGCGCCGCAGACGAGTCCATGTTCAGCAGATGTTCCACGACCGCACGCTGATGGGGACGCGGTGCCAACGACGGAGTCACGCCACGTGCCAGAGCACTGTAGGTGGTGAAAAACTCCTGCAGCAGGATAGTCGCTGACCAGCCGTCCAAGATCACGTGGTGTGTGGTCCACACCAGGAACCAGCGGCTAGGTCCCTCCGGCAGGATAGTGAGCCGGAACAGCGGCGCCCGATCAAGTGCGAAGCCCTCTTCCGCGTCACGACGCATTACCTCGGCCCGGTTGTGCCCCTCGTCTAGGAGGCGCACAATCGGCCGCACGGTGCGCCGGACGACCTGCACTGGGCGTTCCAGGCCACTCCAATGCACGCTTGTACGCAGCGCTGCGTGGTGATCGATCAGCAACTGCCATGCTTCGCGCACGAGGGCGACGTCCAGATCGCCTTCGATCGCGGAAGTGCGCTGCTCGACGTATACGCCCGCACGGGGACTCCGCAAGGTGCGGACAAGCATACCGAGTTGTCCCGGCAGCAAGGGGTAGATGTCCTCAACATCGGCGCTCAATTCGCCATCTCCTGGCACGGTCGCAGGTCAGTCCACACTCGATTAATCTCCTCGAGACAATCGGTGCGTGGACCTTCGAACCCGATTTCGGTCCATCCTTCGGGCGTTCGCTGCCAGGCAGACAGAAGCGAGTGCTGGCCGAAGTTGTTACGTACTACGCGATACTGACTCACAGATCATCACTCGAATCCGGCTCGTCGGTCCTCAGTTGGCGCAGCAGAGTGTCCAGTTCGTACTGTTTGAGCTTGGCTAGCGGGAAATCAGCCGCTTGGGCGGCCACTGGTTCCCCCAGTTCCGCACACCACTTCGGCAGGTGTGCAGCGAGCTCGTCCATGAGCGCGTAGACCGTCTCCTCGCGAAATGACCGCTCGCTGTAATCGATACGTAGCCGAAGACTGCCGTCGACCACTAGCGCGATGATCTCCAGCTCGTGTTTCCTCAGCCGCCCTGGGGCACGCTCATCGCCGTGCCGCAGCTCCACCGCCACAAGCGGATCCGGCAGCACGTTGTCGAACCGCCCAAGGTAGTTCACCAGCACGTCCGGTACCTCCACAGCGGGGTCGAGCCGCTTGTGCAGATATGCACGCACATCCCCCCGTGTTCTACCCAGCGCACTCTTGACTGCTCGAAAACCGTCGAGCGGGTCAACGGCCTTCAGTACCACGGCAACCGGTGCGGCGAGGCAGCCGACTGTATCGGCGAACGCTACATCGGTTCGCCCACCAGTCATCACGTCCACGACCACGGCGTCACGCCCTGCCCTGCGGCGCAACACGTCCCCAACGGAGCCAAGAAGCAGGTGTAGGAGGTTGAGGCGCGAGCTGCGGGCTTGTTCGATTAGCCTAGCTGTGGTCTCGACGTCGATCGCATGCTCGACTGTCCGTTGCTCCGCATACGTATTCTCCCCGCCCGGCATGTCCGGGATCAGCGTACGAGCGCCATGCGCGAGCACCGTTGTCCAATCGGCCTCGTGCGCCTCGTCGGCGCTAACGAGGGCCGACAATGGCGTCCCTGGTTCGAGTTGCGAATGGCCGAACGCGAGCGCGCTCGTGTAGGCCTCGATCAGGTCGGCGAGCAGCACTTGCAGTGACGCCGCGTCAGCAATCGCGTGGTGCGCCACAAGTACCAGACGCGGGTGTTCACCGACGTGCTGGCCGATACGGATGACACGACCTGCGGTGAGGTCGAGCGATCGGTGTTGCCGAGCTAGCCAAGAGTCGAAGTCCTGACCGGCGCCGCGTGCCAAAACATCGCCAAGTTCGATAGCACGCACGGTTTGCCACCACGTGCCATCAGCATGAGCGTCGATTGAGGTTCGCAGTGACTCGTGGCGATCCAACACCGCGGCCACGGCTTTGCTCAGCGCTGACTCATCGAGCGGAGTACTCAATGTCAGCACTAGCGAGACGTTGTCCCAGTCCGGTTCTTCGTTCCCAGACAATACGAACATCTGCTCAGGCGTGAGCCGCACCGGTAGCACAGTGGCATGTGCAGAGTGGGTGGCAGCGCCACTACGTTCGACATGTTCAGCGAGCGCACGCACCGTCGGATTGTCGAAAAGGTCCTTTGGACGGATGGCGTGCCCGAGCATGCGAGCCCGAGCACATACCTGGATACTCAGGATCGAGTCGCCACCCAGGTCGAAGAAATCGTCGTGCACGGCGATGCCATCAACATCGAGCACCGACTCCCACACCTGAAGCAGGTCCCGTTCCATAGAACTTGTCACACCAACGGCCGAGCGGTCAGCACGCACGGCGACGCGCGTGCCCGCCTCGATCGTCTCCGCCGTGCCGATTTCGCCGGCCGCAACTCCGGTCCACGCCGCAAGCAGCGCATGCGGGACTTCTACCATCGTCCTCAGCGCGTCGACCATGTCACGTGCGAAACCGAGTGCCTGATCCTCGTCTAGTTCCTCAGTGTTGTAGTTCGCGACGATCGCGAGTTCCCCTGTGAGCGGGTGCACGCGGGCATTGACGGTGAGAGGAAAGTGGAACGGATCGGTGAACTGGCCGTCGAGGTAGGCGAGGTCGGATCGACCAGTGATGCGCTGATAGACGTGGAAGTGGATATAGTTGAACGCAGTCTCGAACAGCGGTTTGCCGTGGTGGTGTCGCTGCAGCGCCACAACGGGATAGCGCCGATGTTCGAAGATCTCGGTCTCGCTGTCGAAGACAGCGTGGGCAAGGTCGGTCCATGATCCTTCAACTCGAGCACGGAATGGCACGGTGTTGAGGAATTGGCCGAGCACTCGCTCTGCGTCCATCAGCTCGGGCCTACCGCCACTTACCAAACCAGTAAGTACATCACTAGTACTGCCATGCTTTGCTAGCGTCGCTATGTACGCTGTAAGGATGATCGTCTTAGACGTGACGCCAATTCTGTTAGCGAAGGCCTTCGACGCGTCAAACAACGCTCGCGGCACCTGAACGGGCAAGTCAATGCTGCGGGATATACGTTCGTGGTCTCGCTCACGACGAGGCAACCGCAGGAACACAGCGTCCTTGAGATGCTCAATCCAAAAGAGTTCGGCATCGGAGCTACCGAGAGCTGCCTGCTCTTCGGCGATGAAGTCGCGGTAGCGAGCGCGAGGATCACCGGTTACTAAAAGTTTGCCCGACAACCGAGCCAAGTAGGTGTCGAAAAGCTCGGTCAAAAAAGTCGCCGCACTCCAACCGTCAAAAATCGAGTCGTGGAAAGACACAACGAGATCAATGACGTCGTCGGAGCGGCGAAGCACAAGGATGCGCAATAGCGGAGGAGCAGTGAGGTCAAATGGCTTCACTTGTTCAGAGTCGAACACCGCCTGCGCCCGAACCCGCTGCTCATCTTCATGCAGGGCACGCAGATCCTGCACCGGTACCCGCAGTGAAGCTGCCCGCTGGACGATTTGGAACGCACCATCGACACCGCCTACCTCAAAGCGGGTGCGCAAGATGTCGTGTCGCCGTATCAACGCGTCGACACTCTCCTGAAATAGCTCACGCTCGAATACGACCCGCAGTTGCAAGCTGAACGTCACCTGGTACACGGCGACGTCTGCGGCGTACTCTGAGTGGAAGATCATGCCAGCCTGCAGCGCGGAAAGCGGATAGGCGTCGGCTACATCGTCAGGCAGCAAGGCCGGTCGAGCCAACTCGACCGGCTTGGGCAACACCACACCGGTCAGCGACCGAATTTTCGTCGCCATCGTCGATAGCTGCTGCGCCTTGAACATGTCCTGCACATCAATGTCGTAGCCACGCTCGCGTAACAGAGCACGAACCCTGATGGACTGCAACGAGTCCCCACCATGCTCGAAGAAGTTATCGTCGGAACCGAACAAGGTCGGGTCCGCTTGCAGGACCTCGGCCCACACCTCGCGCAGCACCAGTGCGCCTTCACTCAGAACAGTGGTCGATCGGCGCCTTTGCCGGCGTAGCTCAGGCAAGGGCAGCGCCTTACGATCCAGCTTTCCATTGCTACTCAGAGGCATTTCAGGCAGTCGAATCAGATACGATGGAACCATGTACTCGGGCAGCCGCTCAGTCAAATCGCCACGCAACTGATCGATATCGAGCTCCTGGGCGGCAACGAAGTAGCCGGCGAGTTTGGGGCTCGGGCCGACGTCGGCGCGAAGCACGACCGCGGCCTCGGTCACAGCGGCGTGTTCCAGCAGCGACGCCTCAATTTCGCCAAGCTCTATGCGCAAGCCACGAAGCTTGACCTGATGATCCAACCTGCCGAGGAACTCAAGGTACCCGTCAGGGTGCCAGCGGGCGAGGTCGCCAGTGCGATACAAGCGGCCATCGGCGGTGCTCGCGAAGGGGTCGGGTACGAATCGTTCGGCGGTCAGGTCAGGTCGCCCGAGATAGCCGCGCGCCAGGCCGACTCCACCCAGGTACAGCTCACCTGGCGTGCCTATGGGTGCGAGTTCGCCAGCCCTGTCGAGTACATACGCCTTAATGTTCGCAATGGGCCTGCCGATAGGTGTCACCGGGGCCGCGTCGTCCTCGCGACATGTCCAGTGCGTCACGTCGACGGATGCCTCAGTAGGCCCATACAGATTGTGCACATCGGCATTGTGTGCTGCGCGAAAACTCGCAACCAGTGCCGAGGGCAACGCCTCACCACTGCAAATCACCCGCCGCAATGAAGTGCACTGGGGCAATGTCGGCTCGTCAACGAAGGCAGCGAGCATCGACGGAACGAAGTGTACAGTCGTGACAGATTGCGCGCGGATAATCTCACTCAGATATTCAGGGTCCTTGTGCCCGTCCGGCTTAGCCATCACCAACGTCGCGCCGTACATCAACGGCCAGAAGAACTCCCAAACAGAGACATCGAAGGTGTACGGCGTCTTTTGCAGCACCACGTCGTCGTCGCCGAGCCCGTAGCGGTCCTGCATCCAGAGGAGCCGGTTGACGATGCCCCGGTGTGGCACAGCTACGCCTTTAGGACGGCCCGTTGAGCCGGACGTGTAAATGACGTACGCGAGATCCATTTCGCTGGAGGCGAGGTCAGGGCCAGCCACAATGTCGCCTCTGGCAGATCCGGAGCCGTTGAGCGGAAGCACCCTTACCTCGGGTGCCGCCGCAGACAATTTGGCTGCCTGGTCAGCGTCAGCTAGTAGCACTCGGGGTTTTGCTTCCTCGACGATCGCAGCGAGCCGACGAACAGGATGTTCGACATCCAGTGGAAGGTAGGCTCCGTTAGCGACGAGAATACCCAATAGGGCCACGACAAGTTGTGTCGAACGTTGCGCGCAGACACCGACGATGATGTCTGGGCCAACACCGTACAAGTTGAGTTCACGAGCCAGCGAGCTCGCCTGCTCAATCAGCTCGGAGTAAGTGAGCTCCCCAGCGTCGTCACGCAGTGCGATAGCGCCCGGATTACGACGTGCCTGCTCGATCACGAGGTCCGGCAGCCGTCGCACGCCGGGTTCCTCGCCGACTACGTCGGCGTATTCGAACAACCTGGCGCGCTCAACTGCCGGGACGATACCGAGCTGGCACACCGGTACGTCCGGCTCAGCCAGAACCGATTCGATGAGTACTTGCAGCCGGCGTCCAATCGCCTCAGCCCAGTCCTCGTCAAAGCGAGAAGTACGGTACTCGAACCATCCGCGCAGACCGTTGCCGCGCACCGTCTCCAGATGCAGTGCAAGGTCGTACTGCGCGGCGCCGGTGTCGATCTGACCCAGCAGTTCAGTCTCAATCCCGTCCATTTTCGGAGTTGGCATCGCCGTGCCAAGCAGGTTCAGCATCACCTGGCACAGTGGCTGTTGTCCGGCGACACGTTCTACTCCGGCGAACTCCAGGATACGGTCGAAAGGCACATGCTGATGGCGCTTGACCTTCTCGACAGCCTGATGGACGTCGGCAAAGTGCTCTCGGAACGTTGTTGTCTCCGCAAACGCGGCACGCAGCGGTACCGTGTTCGCTAGCATGCCTACAAGTTGTCGTGTCTCACTTTCCCCTCGATTGGCCATCGGTGTCGCTATCACTACATCGTCTTGCGCGGCTAGTCGCGCAACTAACAATTGAGTTGCTGCAACAAGGAAGCTGAAGGTACTACCTCCAACCAGGCTTACAAGCGCTTTCACTTTGCCGAACGTTTGCTCGGACAAGGTGAACGGAACGCGTGCCCCCTCGTCCGACCGGTCATGCAACGGCACCGTGCTGCCGGGGATACGCGACTCCAGTGGCACACCGTGCATGTACGCGCGCCAAAAGTCCGCGGATTCAGTATTCTGCGCTTCAGACAGCCTTTCTTGCTCCCAGATAGCGTAGTCCCGCAGCCCAAGAGGGGACGCCGACTCACCCATCGGGCCGTTCCGATAGGCCTTTTCAAGGCCTCTGATGAAGAGCCGGGAGGACCAGCCATCCGCCACCAGGTGATGCAAGGTGACCGAGAGAACGTGGTGATCTGACGCGACTCGTAGCAACGTCGGACGGACGACCTGCTGGGTTATGTCGATTGGCGTGGCAGCGAGGTCGCGCAACGCGCGATCCAGCGCACACGTATCAGCAGGGTCCAACTCGACTACCGGCAAGTCCACAGGCACACTTGGGCGAATCTCCTGGTATGGAATTCCCGCGTTCGCACCGAAGACTGTTCGCAGCGCCTCGTTTCGTGCAATGACATCGTCAAGCGCTTCGCTCAACCGCCGAACGTCAAGATGCCCCCGCATACGCAGCGCGACGGACAAGTTGTACGCAGCCGAGTTTGGATTGAGCTGGGACATAAACCACAGCCGCTGCTGCACCCCCGACAGTGGACCAGCCGCATCCTGCCAGATCCGAGCGGTCAAACCCCGACCCAGCCCGCTTACTTGGTAATCACTCATCGCAACTCCCCCACGAGCAAGAAACGTTCACATACAGGAACGGCAGACCTGCGGCCAGAACACCAGAGAAACTGGCAACACGGAGGCGCGACCTCGCAACAGGAAGCACAAACCCCAGCCCTCGCATCGCGGAACTTCAGCGTTCAGCGACACTCCCAAATGAGAGGCTACGTATATACCCTGCGCATTTCAACCTAGATGTTTTGTGATCGACATCACCGAGACGTGCCCCTTCCGCATTTTTCGGAAAGTCGCATAAGCGCTTGACACCGAACTGGCCTGACCGCTAGAAAGCTAGCGTCGCGCGAACTATACACAGTTTAAGAACTGTAAAATGGAGTAGGTAGATGCCCGAATTGCATGACTTGACCGCCACAGAGCAAGCTACTGCAATTAGGCGACGAGAGGTCAGCCCCCGGGAACTCACTGCACATTATCTCGACCGCATCGACAAGATCAATCCTCTGGTCGGGGCATTTTCAGCGGTAGCCCCAGAAGCGGCAACCGAGGCCGCGAAGGTTGCAGAGCGCGCAATCCTTTCCGGCGAGACCCTGTCTCCGCTGCATGGCGTATGCACAGCTATCAAGGATCTCAACTTCACGGCAGGCATCCCAGCGCGTTTCGGCTCAGCCGCGATACCACATTTCATTCCGGAGCACGACGACAATGTGACAAGCCTTGTACGTGCTGCGGGGATGGTCATCCTCGGCAAGACAAGCACGGCTGAGTTCGGCGCAGCTTGCTACACCGAGACTGCGGTCGCACCTCCCGCACGCACACCGTGGGACACCAACAAGTCCGCAGGTGGGTCAAGCGGGGGCGCTGGGGCGGCCGTAGCTGCCGGCCTGGTCTCACTTGCGCAAGGCAGTGACAGCGCAGGGTCGATCCGAATCCCTGCCAGCGTGTGCGGAGTGGTCGGCCTTAAACCTTCTCGCGGTCGGGTGAGTTCAGGCCCGTTCAGCGGCGAGATCATCGGCTTGTACGCCAATGGCGTACTAGCTCGTACCGCGCTTGACACGGCGGCGATGCTTGACGCGCTCGCGGTGCCGATGACCGGTGATCCGTTCTCACTTCCGGCACCGGAAATCAGCTTTGTGGACCAGGCGGCGAAGGCGGAACGCCCGCTCCGTATCGCCAGATTCAGCCAACCTGCCAAGGAGGGCGCACCTGTTGCTCCGGAGTGCCTCGATGCGCTAGAGATCGCGTCTGCAGCACTGGAGTCGCTTGGACATCACGTGGAGGAGGTGGAGTGTCCCTTCCCGCCGGAGATCGAACCGATCTTCCGTACCCTGTTCGCCGTCACCGTCGCCACGGTGCCACTCGATTCCGCACAAGAACAGCTGCTTCAACCGCTCACAAAGTGGCTCCGCGCCCAAGGTGAGCTCGTGTCTGCGACCCAGCTCACCCGCACCATCAGCGCCGCCCAACAGATGGCACGCCGAGCAGTGGGCAGCACCGCAGGGTATGACGTCATACTAAGTCCGACACTCGCTCAACCACCCGCGCCGCTCGGCTTTTTCCGTGACGACGAGAATCCGGAAGCGGAATTGGACCGGCAGGCAGCCTTCAACCCGTTCGCACCGCTGTACAACCTCACTGGTCAGCCCGCTGCGACGGTTCCGGTTCATTGGTCTACGGACGGCTTGCCTATCGGGGTGATGCTCGCGGGCCGAGCCAGGCAGGAGGGGATAGTGCTGGGATTGATCCACCAGCTGGAGCAACATCTGAAGTGGACGGAGCTCCGCCCACCGACCTGGTGAGCTCCTACTGCTGGTAGCGGGCGAGAAAGTCACCGATCTGCTCGACGGCGGCTGCCAGTTGCTCGACCGCCGGCAGTGAAACGATACGGAAGTGGTCCGGGCGCGGCCAATTGAACGCGGTTCCCTGCACGACGAGAATCTTGTACTGCAGCAGGAGGTCCTGCACCAGTCGCTCATCGTCACGGATGTCGTATACCTCAGGGTCGAGGCGGGGGAAGAGGTAGAGCGCTCCGCCTGGCTTCACGCAGTCGACGCCGGGAATCGCGTTCAACAACGTCCACGCGCTGTCACGCTGAGCCAGCAGGCGGCCGCCAGGCAGAACGAGATCATCAATGCTCTGGTAACCGTCTAGCGCGACCTTCACAGCGAACTGCGACGGCACATTCGGGCACAGCCGCATGTTCGCCAGGATCTCCAAGCCCTCCAGATAACTGCTCGCGTGTTCACGTGGACCTGACACACAGATCCAGCCGGTGCGGAAGCCCGCGACGCGGTAAGACTTGGAAAGCCCGTTGAAAGTCAGGCAGAGTACGTCTGGAGCAAGAGACCCAGTAGAAACGTGCTCAGCGTCGTCGTAAACGATCTTGTCGTAAATCTCGTCGGAAAAGAGCACCAAGTTGTGACGCCTGGCGAGTTCCGTCATAGTCTCCAGCACCTCAGTGGAGTACACCGCGCCGGTAGGGTTGTTCGGGTTGATGACGACGAGCGCCTTCGTGCGCGGAGTGATCCGCGACTCGAGGTACTCGAGATCCGGCTGCCAATCTTGCGATTCGTCGCACAGGTAGTGCACAGGCAAGCCGCCGCACAGCCGCACCGCGGCCGTCCACAAGGGATAATCCGGAGCCGGGATGAGCACCTCATCACCGTCATTGAGAAGCGCTTGCAGTGCCATCGTAATCAGCTCAGAGACCCCGTTACCGAGGTAGACCTGCTCAGCGTCAGCGTTCGCGATCCCCTTGCTCTTGGCGTATCGGACGATCGCTTCGCGTGCAGACAACAGCCCCTTCGAGTCGCCGTACCCATGGGATCGCGAAAGGTTCTCGATGACCTCGCGCAGCAACGTCTGCGGCGCTTCAAAGCCGAAGGCGGCAGGGTTGCCAATGTTCAATCGTAGGACATCCTGCCCCTGCTTCTCCAGACGTCGAGCGTCCTCGAACACCGGTCCTCGGATGTCGTAACAGACGTTCGATAGCTTCGCGGACTGGTTGATCTGCATGCCAGAAGGCTAGCGGATCGCAAACAGCGGACCACGGCACAGGCCAGCTCGGCTGATGCCGATGCCATGAGCCGAGTCGACGCTAACCGCAAAACACTGCCCGAAACGTTCACTCACATCGGTCAGAACACTGAGATCGGCGCGCTTGGCGGATAGCGGGATCGAGGTCTACAGCAACCGTGAAACGCCGGCCAGGACTATCGGCTGAGCTTCATCGTCGAGCAATAGTTGGCGTGCCACAGATAGCCAACACGTCGGCTCAATTCGAGGGTGATCGTCGGGACTTGAGCCCGTTCCAGATCGATCAGCGAGCATCTCGCGACCGTCCGGAGGTGGTGCTTCTAGACCAGGCTCGACAGGAAGACACGGCACCGCGACACTGCCGGGCTACATCGCGCGCGGATCACGAACAGCCAAGGCGGGGATCGCAGCGATCTTCGCCGCGCTCAGGTGCTCCCAAATCAACCCTTCCGGACGTCGAGCAGGACCACAAGCGATGACCTCGTCAGGCGTCACGATGTAGTCGACGCTGAAGTCGTGCTCAGTCTCGGGCAGATCGTCCTCCACGACCTGCAAGGAGTGCACGGTGGTGACGATCGTCGTTTGAGGGCCGATGAGACCGGCCTCCTGCAGCAGCGCCACCTCGATGTCGGAGTAGCCGGCACCCTTACCAAGTCGAACGCCCTCACGGTTGACCGCGACGCTGCCACAGACGATCAGGTCGACCTCGGCAAGCTCGTCGACGTCCACGTTACGTGCGACCTCCGCGGCCACCTTGCTTGTCGCGGCCTCTTCGGCCGTGACCTCGAGCCGAGAGGGGTCAAGCAGGAAGAACGGCTTCGGCCTGGCAAGCTTCGGAACCGCCATATAGACGATCTTGCCCTCACGCAGCGCACCAGCCCGGACGGGAAGCTGCGCCTTGTCCGGCACCGCCTTGACCACGCGCGCAGCCTGCCAGACGGGCATCTCTGCCAGCCGGGCAGCCGCGGCCTCGGCGCCGACGAAGTTCGGGATACGGCCGTGCACATCCGCGTCAAGGACGGCCTTGTACTGGTGGAGAAGGTCCCAGATGCGAGTTCTAACGGCGTTCTTCAGGTCATCCACGTTCGAACTCGACACTCGCAGCTCCTCACGCCACAGTCATCAAGGACAGCAACCTGTCATATACATCTTGGACCAGGGGCTCGTCTCGCCACTCACGAAGCGCGCGGCCGGCGTCGAAGATGACGTTCAAGCCGCCACCGCCGCGTGTTGCCTCTACGACGTCGATGGCTTCATTGAGGGTCGCCGTCGCTGCGTCGAGTTGCCTTTGACCTAGGTGAGCGAGGCTCAGGTTGCCAAGCACGATCGCGTGGGACTTGTTCGAGCGGCGCACGGTGGCCCGCGCCGCCTGTTCAAGGATCTGTTGCGCGCGTCGATGGTCACCCAGGAATAGGTAGCAGGAGCCGGCCAGCCTGTTGAACTGCGTCGGCGAGTACAAGTGCTCGGCGCCGTCGCTCGACGCGATCCGGTCGAACCGGGATTCCGCTTGGCTGAGTGCTGCCTCACAAGCCGCGGTGTCACCCAACATCGCGTTCGCCTCGGCTGCGTGGAGCAAAGCGAGGCCTGTGAGCGTGTGACTTGTGCGGTGTGTCGTGTCGGCTGTCAAATTGGTCAACTGCAGACCCGCAAATGGATCCTTTTCCCCGTATAGAGCCAAATAGCTCGTGCGGAGCAGTGCATGTCCTTCCGCCGCGATATCACCGACTTCGCGCGCGGCACGGATCGCCTGGTCGAAGTACCTGCGAGCGTTGACATGATCTCGCCGCTGGGAAGCATCCCAAACCAGCTGGCCCATCAACGTCGCAGCTTCGGCCTCAACACAGCAAAGCTCTCGTCGAGCGCGACCGCCTGGCGCATGATGACTCAGAAACGCGATCTGCCCAAGCACATGACCCGCGTCCGCGATCAGAGCGGTCGAGGGAACTCGGTCGTACTGCTGGTCTAGTGACTGCACACGTTGGCGAAGGTGCGCGACCGTGATGACATCGAGCTGAGCCGGATGCAGCATCGATTGGCTGACCCGGTCGCCGTCGGCAGCCTGAGCCGGGCAGAGCAGGTCGGCGAGCGAATCGAGCGAGACGTCGAGCGCCTTGGCAAGATCGGGCTGATTCCACGGTTGCGGCGTCCCGGTACCTCGCTCCCAGCGTCCCACAGTCGAGACGGCAAGCCCCAGGCGCGCCGCTAACGACTCCTGGGTAAACCCCATCAGAGCACGACGCTTTTCCAGCCGCTCCCTTCGTTCCATCATGCCAGCCCCCTCTTGTCAACCATGTGTGATCCTCGCGCTGTTGTTTGGCCTGGTCAAGGCGCCACAGCATCCGACGTCGAACATGTTCACCCGATCGACGTAGCGTCACAAGCCGGAAGTCTTCGCAGGTCAGCGACTACGACGCCCTATGCGCGCTCTATCTGCGCAGTATCGCCGCTCTGGTCCTTGCCGGTTGCCAAGCGATTAGCTGGACAACGGCTCGACAAAAGAATTCGGGACTCGCTGACCATTGGAGTACGCAATGCTCTCCCAGCGATTCGCGGAGCCATGCGCTTCGCGATGCCCAAAGACTCAGCTCGCTGCGCCTTGTTCGTCCATGCAGCCGGTGTGTCAACGGGAACTACGTAGGAACATCGCAGCCTGCAGGCGCACGCGGCAGCGGGGCGACGTCGCATGATCATCATGATGACGGCCACCGCCGCCGTGGTGTTCGCGGCTTGCCTACTGCGAATGACGGTCCGGCGCAGGCGAAGCACAGATTCCGCACACGCTGGTTCACATCGGCGCATGCCGGATGAAGGACCGTCGGCGACGCTTAGCCACGCGATCGCGACAGCCGGAACCCACGGTCTGGGCCTTCGGCGAGATTGCAAGGGCTCGTGAAACGGCTCGCGGGTTCTGTACCCGCTTCCGCGTTGCTTCGTCGTTTGGGTTGGCACCACTGCAAAGTCGTGTGCCACGACACCCAAGGCAAGCGAACAGCTCTGCATCTGCGGCGACGGACGACTGGGACCCTGGAAGTCGAACTGCCAGGTGGACACTGCGCTCGTCTGACGAATTTCGAAGCTGGGCAGCTTCGAGCGGCCTTGCGCGATGTGCTGGTCGATCAGCACCGAGCTCACCGTGCAGTACCTCGTGGCCACAAGGGTTAATCGCCGACTACGCCATCACCAATTCTCGCATAAAGTCTGGAGGACTGTTCGATGCCTGCCGTCGTTCGCAGCTATGCCAAGCAAAAGAGCCCGCGCACTGCGATCGTGGTCGCCTCCGGAGGCCTCGACTCCACGGTGCTGGCGTACTGGCTGGCAGATCGCGGCACAGAGCTCATGCTGCTGTCGTTCGACTACGGTCAACGACACCGCGTCGAACTCGGCTACGCCACCGAGATAGCCCGCATGATGGGTTGTCCTCATAGGACCGTCGATCTGACGACATTTGGAAGCCTAGTCAAGGGATCTGCCCTCACTGACTCCCAAATTGCCGTACCAGAAGGCCACTACACCGACAGCTCGATGCGGGCGACGATCGTCCCGAACCGCAACGCGATCATGCTCGACATCGCTGTCGCCGTTGCGGTCGCCCGCAAAACGGACGCGGTTGCTTTCGGCGCACACGCTGGTGATCACACAGTATATCCAGACTGCCGACCAGAGTTCGTCGAGAACTTCACGCAGTCGACCCGCACTGCCAACGAGGGGATGCTGGTCGGCGAGTTCGAGGTGCTCGCTCCGTTCATGGATCACAGCAAGACGGAGATCGTCAGGATCGGTACGTCGCTGGGCGTTCCTTTCGCACGGACCTGGTCGTGTTATCGCGGCGAGACGACACATTGCGGTACCTGCGGAACGTGCGTGGAACGTCGGGAAGCATTCAGTCAGAACGGCATCGCCGACCCTACGACGTACGCGGAGGGGTCGTAGCCGTGGACGAGATCGGACAAACTACAACGTCTGGGCGGGGCCGTCGTTCCTGCGGTCACGGCCCGCGCGTGTCGGTTTGCGAGCCGGTCGAACGTGACGAGAGGATCGTTCCTGCCGCCCAGACACCTCGCACGCTAGCGCAATCTCCACGCACTCCGCCACCCCGAACCGAGACAGGTCCGCAGTCGCATTCCTTGATGCCGCTGCTATCCGAGCCGCACCTACGGCTCGCCCTGCGGCAATGCGGTCGACGATCCTCCGTATCTGGCGCCGACGGGATGACGTGGCGCGATCTTCGACGTGACGCGGGCCGGTTACTACCTCGACTTGCACACCAGCTCGCCGACGGCACATGGAATCCCAACGCCACGCGGGAATTCTCGATTGAGACCTACACCGGGAAAAACATACAGACCTTCATCCCGCCCGTCCTGGATCGTGTGGTCCATCGAACTCTCCGCAACGCCATCGAGCCGATACTCGAAGCACGGGAGTTCCAAGATTGGGTTTCCGGGTTCCGTCCCCGCCGCAACCGTGTCACCGCACTCCGTCAGGCGGCTACCTTCCACGACGCGGGTTTCCGGTGGGTCGCAGACGCCGATGTCGCAACGGTTTCCGAGGGAACGCATCTGGACGAGGTCATCGACTGGCACGCGAAGCACATCCACGACGGCTCATTCCTTGGCATCCTGCGGGCTGCCCTGTCAGGCATGCCCCATCCCCTCGGCGCGGGTTCTGGCTTAGCCCCCATGCTGATCAACCTTCGCCTGTCGCAAGTGGACGGACAGCTATCCGGCCTGCGAGTAGTCAGGTTTGCCGATAACTACGCCGCCTTCGCCGACAGCCAAGACGAAGCGCGTGAGGCGTTCGACGCCATCAGCGACGCGCTCTGGAACTTTCGCTTGCGGCCGAACGAGACCAAAAGCCGAATCCGCGCGGGCGCGAACGTCGAAGACCTGTTCCTGATCGGGGGATGAACGATGGCCTTGGTATGGAAAGAAGTTCCTGGCGGAACGTGCCGGTTCGGAGACGATGGGCGATCCGTTCACGTCATGACGCTGTTGTGGACGCAGACACCGGTCGCATACGGCCACGTACCTGGCAACGATGGCATCGGTTCGCGATACCCAGTCACAGGCATCACCCATTCCGATGCGACCGCGCTAGCGGCGCGCCTCGGCGGTCGGCTACCACGTTCCGCGGAGTGGGAGTGGATGGCTGCCGGGCCGCTCCGACGCTGCTGGCCCTGGGGTGACGCGCCGTGGCAGCCGGCATACGCGAACCTGCGCGACTCCGGACACAACACGGTCACGCGGGTCGATACCCATCCGGACGGAGCCACGCCAGAGGGCGTGCTCGACGTGGCCGGCAACGTATGGGAATGGACTGCCAGCACCACCATGGGCGACGGCGTCATCATCCGCGGCGGCTCGTACGCGGCGCCGCCGCTGTACGCGCAGTGCACCTTCCTCAACGCCGCACCGGCTGAACTGAGTTCGCCCGGCATCGGCCTTCGGGTGGTGCGCGAACCATGAAGCTGTTGGAACCGGAACAAGGCCTGATCATCGTGAACTGCTCGCGCGAGAAGCTGGTCACCAATGCCCCCGTCCCCTCGCTGGAGCTCTACCAAGGCGCGTGCGTACCGAATCTGCGCGAACGCTTCCCGGCAAGTACGCCTTATCGGTCCCGTGTCCGAATCCTGTCCGCGGAGCATGGCTTGCTGCTCCCGGACGAACTGATCAGCACCTACGACCGACGATTGGCCACCAAGTCCGAGGCGCTACGGCTGCACCAGCACACCGTGTCAAGGCAGCTGGACTTCGAGTTCGCCAAGTCTCCATCGATGAGGCACCTCCTTGTCGTCGTGGAACCGCTTTACCTCTTGGCTCTGCGACGACTGTTCGACCGCCTCGCCGAGCTTGAGACGGGCTCGATCATTACGAATCCTTGGTCATGGGAAGGCCTGCTCGGCGTTCTTCGTTTGTGGGGCTGGGAATGACGACTTCCCTGCAGGAAGAGCTGTTGCAGCGCAACAATCTCTACACCACGAGCACGCGAAGCTGGGAAGCCATATCCGGCCTCGCATGGCATGACGTCACGCCTGCGCACTCGAGGCTCGCGTCCGCTCGGGCAGTGTCGGTGGTCATCCCGGCGCATCAGGTCGCCTATTGCTTGAAAGCGGTTCTTGACGCTCTCGATGGCCAGTACCACAGGTACGAGTTCGAGGTCATCGTCATCGATGACGCGAGCTGCGACACCACGGCCGCGACCGCCTCCCGCCATCCAGCGGTCAGCCGATTGATCCGGCTGCCACGGCGGATGGGCGCAGCCACCGCGCGGAACCTCGGCACGTTCGTCAGCGAAGGCGAGACCGTGCTCTACCTCGACGCCGACATGGTCTTACCACCACACGTAATCACCGACATCGCCGCACGCGCAACCGACACATCGGTGCTGGTTGGCTTCCGCCACAACCTCCCCCACGAGGTCCACCGGAACACGCTCGACGGCCGCGGCATGCGACCAAACCTCGGCGCCGACCATCGGGTCGTCTGGCGACCTCCAGCGGGAGTCCACCTTCCCTACACCGGACTCACACTCGACACGCCCCTCGACGGACGCCCGCTTGACCACACGAACGACTTCCTCGACCTCGGATACGGTCGGCTCTACTACGACTGGGACCTGCCCCGCATGGTCGTCACCGCGCTGGTCGCGGTGCCGCGCGCCGCGGTGCTGGACGTCGGTGGCTTCGCCGCGGAATTCGGGCGGCTCGGCTGGGGCATGGAAGACACCTACCTCGGCGCCTGCCTGATCGCCGCCGGCCTGCTGGTCATTCCCCTGCGGCAAGCCGTCGGCTTCCACCTTGATCCACGGGACGCTCGGGACCAGTGGCAACGCAAGCTCGCCACCTGGCCCGCCACGCTGGCCCACTACCGGCACCTGATGCAGCAGCCCGCGCCGTCCGGCCGCACCGAGCCGTTCTCGGCCGCCATGACCCGTCTGCTTAATTCCTGCGAGGTTCTTCGATGACGCCTACAAACACCCGCGAGAATGCCGGGACGGCGCGCACCGTTGTCGTCCGCGAGCACGCCGGCCGCCGCATCATTCATGATCCGCTCACCGGCCTCACCCACGCTTGCCGGAGGTACTCGGCGCTCGGCCGGGTCCAGCTCGACGACACCGAGCTTCAATGCCTGCCTGTCGTTCACCCTGGTGACTTCCAGGCCACCGCGCCAATCAGTGTCTGCTGGTCCCCGCTGGTGCGCTGCAACTTGGCCTGCCCGTACTGCCTGGACGACAAGTCCGTGCGAGAACTTCCTCAGGACGAGCGCCTCCACATCGCACGCGTGCTTGCGGAGTCCGAAGTACTCGGTGTGGATATCTCGGGCGGAGAACCTCTACTCCTGCGAGACCTTCCCGATCTCCTCGACGTGCTGGTCGCAAACGGTTGCGCGGTCAGTGTGACCACGAACGGAACGCACCTTGCTCGTCGCGCCCAGACGCTGGCGGGCCGCGTCGACGCCATCCGGGTCAGCCTCGACGGACCGGACTCGAACCTGCATGACCGATGGCGGGGTCGGGGCAGTTTTGACCGGGCTGTCGCCGGGATCCGCGCGTCGGTGGCCTATGGCGTTCCCACCCAGATCCAGACCGTGATCATGCGTTCAACAACCAGAACCAGCCTGCAGGAGACGATCAGGCTAGCCGCTGCGCTTGGCGCGCGTGGGGTCACATTCCTGCAGATGTTGCCGATCGGCGAGGGCAAGTCGCTGGCTGAGGCTGAACAGCTTGAGGACTATGAGGCTCGCGACCTCGTCAGGCACCTGGATACCGCCGGGATGACGGTCCGGCTGCGAACCCGTGAGGCCGCAGGTGGGTTCACCGTGGTCCGGGCGGATGGACAGGTCTGGCGCAACCAGCCGGGCAGCACCGAGATCTCCTCGATCCGGCCCTTGCGAACCGTCCAGGACTTGAACCTGTCCGAACGGGACGGTTCGGCATGAGTTTCGATGATCAGCTGAACTGCGTCCCGAAGATCCTCGGAGAGGAGATACGCGCGGCGCGCAAGGCACGCGGGTGGACTCGGCGGCGTCTACGTGCCGAAATGCGCCAGGACAAGGACCTTTCGTTGCAGACAATGGCCACACATGAGCTTGGCACTCGTCAGATGACCGTGACCCGACTGCTCCAGTACTGCGTCGCGCTGGACCTGCCGGTAGAAGAGCTCCTGGGTCGCGTGACAGCACGTGTGCGATTGCTCCGGACTCGCAACGACAGCCGTGTCATGGTCGACCTCGCGGCGCTTGCCTGTACCGCAGACCCGCGGCTCAGCTCGTTGCTGCGTTGGGCTTCCGTCCGCGCCAAGGAGCTCCCCGCTCGTGCCCAGCCAATCGAAGCACTCGAACCTCATGCAGTCGAAGCGCTGGCCAAAGTCGCAGGCATCACCCCTGGCCAGCTCACCGTCGCCTTGCGCGAACTTGAACCTGCGGCTAGCTGACATCAACGATCGAAGGGATCACTGTCCACTATGTTCAATACATGTCCCCATAATCACCAGCCTGCCGAGTATGAAGCGGCTTGGGCTGCGACGAAGGCTTGCATCAAGAGCTTTGCACACCCTGCGCTGGTCCTGCTCATCTCTCTGGTTCCTTTTACACTAGTCATCTCCTTCGTTTTGAAGTGTGCAGTTCTGGCCGCAGTAGCCTTGCCTGGACCGTGGGCGTGGTTGGCCGGAACCTCTTTGGTGCCAATATTTGTGATGATTTTCGCTCGCTGCGCTTCGTGGCTTCGAACTGACGGCCGCCGACAACCTCCGAGTACTACGGACCTCAACACCGGCTGCGAATGGCTACGGCGAGCCGTCAGCGTTCCTGCCGTGCCACTGTCGATCATCTATTGCACGTCGATGGGCTGGTCGATATTCGACGCCAGCGTCGTCGCGATTCTCGGCTGGGCAAGTTTCGATTTATGGCAGTTGGTCAGCCTACCGGCACGGCTCACACTATACCGACTAGGACGGCTTACGCGTCCTCTGTCGAAGAAGGCGGCGTAGGAGTGCGCACACCTCGCCGCGTATTCGAACAGCGCCAAGTCTGGCGTGTTACTCCTGACCTACTCGCAACCGCGACCGAGCTGCTGACACGGGCCATCGCGCAAGATCACCGGACCGTCGACCACGTCATCGGCATCGCCAACGGCGGCACGACCCCAGCCCACATGATCGCGTCCGCGCTCGGCACGCAGGCCCACATCGTCCACGCCCGACACAACCGCAGCGCGAACGCGATCTACCAGCAGGCCACCGGCAACGTGCATCTCAACCTGGACCTTCTGACACACTCGCTCAACGGGCAGCGACTGCAGGGGTGCGTTCTGCTCGTGGACGACATTTGCGGCAGCGGAGCCACCCTCGATCGCGTCCGTACCGAAATGGGTCGCCTTGCCGACCCGAGTGCTGTGCTGACTACCGCGGTCCTGTGCCTCAACACCGGGGCCACCGTGCTGCCGGACTACTCGATCTGGACCATCTCGGACTGGGTCGTCTTCCCCTGGGAACAAGCGCCCGTTGACCACAAGCTCCTCCCGCTCCCAACGCCGGAGGGAGTCGCCCGTCATGCCTAGCTCCGCCGAGCCGCTGACCGTCGCCTTCGTACTGGTCAGCCACGCCACAGACTCCCCCGCGGGCATGGAACGCGCCACGGCCGCACTCGCCCACGGTCTCCGCCAGCTCGGCCACCGCGCACTCATCATCACCGCGATCAAGGGCGTCGACACGGTGCAGCTGACCAGCCTCAACGTCATCTTTCCCTGTGACGATCTCGAACTCCGTCACGCGATCAGCTCTCGCCGTCAAGACATCGCCGACGAACTCTGCGAGCTCTACCGGGAACACCAGGTCGACGTTGCTGTCTACGTTGATGCGCTCTGGGGTCTCGGACGGCTTGCGCCTGCATGCGGCGTCCGCTCCGTGTTGGCGATGCACGTAGTCGGCCATGACGAAGACCTGGCGCCGGCGGTGAGCCGAGCTGACCTGGTGATCGCTCCGTCCCGGACCGTGTTCGACCACGCGCACCAACGCGGTTACGACACCACCGGCTGGCACGTCGTGCCGAACGCGCTGCTCCATGAGCACGCATCCCCTAGCTACAGCTGGCGCGAGGCACTGCGCCGGCATGGTCCGATCCGCGTGCTTGCTCGGCTGGGACCGGAGAAGAACGTTCGGGCTCTGCTGGACGCCGGGCGCTCGGTCGACCGAACTGTCGACGTCGTCGTCGGCAAGGCTGGTTTCGAGCAGAGCGAAGGTGCCCAAACCGCTGAGCTACGGCGATGCCGCGATTCCGCGGCGCACTTGACGCTCGGCACGTTCCGCGACGGTGGCCTGCGCTGGGATCAAGTACAGCCCTGGTTCTGCCAGGCCGCTCTGGTCATCGTGCCGTCCCTGCGCGAAACGTTCGGTCTGGTGGCGTTGGAGGCGATGAGCGTCGGCGCTCCGGTCGTGGCCTTCGACGTGGGCAACCTGTCCGCTCTGATCGGGGCTGGCGGTGCCGTTGTCCCTCGTTCGAGTGGAGAACACGGCCTCTGGCGTGCCGCCGAGGGGCTACTCGAAGATCCGGTACGCTACGCGGACCTATCCAGGGCTGCGTACTACCGCTCGCGGGACTATCTGCCCACCACAGTCGCCACGACATTCGTAAAGGCGGTGCGGTGATGCCTGATGGTGTCCCTTTGCTCCTCGTTGACGGTCACAACCTCTTATGGCGCGCGGCCTTCGGATTTCCCGCCGCGATCATGTCACGTGACAAGACCCGCGACCTGACAGCCGAGTTCGGCTTCTTCGCCCTCTTGCGGGTCGCGATCCGCGACGAGCTCCCGGCCCCGCCCGAGGTGCTCGTCGTGTTCGACGGCGAACACGGGACCGCGGATCGCAAGGACGCCGACGCCAGCTACAAGGCCAACCGCGTCCGCGACGAAGCCGCTCTCAAACCGCTGCGCGCGATCCCCCACGTACAGGAAGCCCTGACTCTCTACGGCGTCCAGTGGATCGAAATCGACACGGCCGAAGCCGACGACGTGATCGCCAGCCTGGTCGCGACAACACGGCAGCAGACCCCGAACCGGCAAGTGTGGATCATGTCCGGCGATCGGGACTTCTATCAGCTCGTCGGTCCGCGGACCCGAGTACTCAACACCGTCATGAAACGCGGCAAGCGGCACATCGGGCCTGACGAAGTCTACGAGCGCTTCGGTGTCACGCCTGCTCAGTGGCCGGACTTCTGTGCACTCAAAGGCGACCCGGCCGACAATATCCCTGGTATCAAAGGGGTTGGGCTTGGTACGGCGGCCAAGTTGCTGGCCGGAGACCTTGTCCTGGAACAGATCCTGGACTCCGGGCGACTGACCGGTGCGAGGCGAGCGACTGCACTTGCGACCTGGGAGCAGGTGCTTGGCTGGCGCGAGCTCATCCGGATGCGCGCAGATCTCCCCTTGGAGATCTTGCCGACCGGAACCTCGAGCGCGCCACTCCCGCGGCCCGCTGAAGTCATCGAGAAGCTCGGGCTCTGGTGATGGCCGCGCTGCGCACGCCACGTTCGGTGCTGACCGTGATGGCGCACCCTGACGACGCCGAGCTCTGGACTGGCGGAACGCTGGCGCTGTGCTCCGCGGCCGGCGCCGAGGTCACGGTCGCCGTGCCCTCCCACGAAGATGCCGTCAGAAACCTCGAAGCAGCCGAGGGCGCAGCCATCCTGGACGCCAAGCTCTACCAGTACAGCGAGCCCACCGTGGCGAGCCTGCGCGAGTTACTGCTGGCCGTCCGACCGGAAGTGGTGATCACGCACCAGCTCCGCGACGTTCACCCTGACCACCGCCATGTCGCGCACACGCTCACCGCCGCACTACCCGACGTCGTCATTGCCACAGGTCATCCACAACGCGTCTATGCCGCCGATACCTACAACAGCCTCACCGAAGACGGCCCTGTGCCAGCCCACACCACCGTCGACATCACCGCGACCTTCGAGAGAAAGCAGCGAGCACTCGCGGCCCACACCTCACAACCGATCGCCGAACACTTCGGCCCCATGGCTGAGACCCTCGCACGTCTTTGGGGCAGCAGGATCGGTGCCCGATACGGGGAAAACTTTGTCCCGCTGACCATCCTCGGACGCCTATCAGCCGCAACCGCGCTCTGACCGCGCTTGTGACGTTCTGGCGGATCCAGGAATGAACCGACGTGCCCTCGTACAAGAGGACCTGACTGAGCGGCCGGGCTAGAGCTTCGAACCCGCCAAGATCGGCAAGAACCTCGACTGCTCGCGTGGTGCGGTCAACAACGTGTTGGAGAAGCTCGTCACCGACGGGTACGTGACCAAGACATGCGAGGCGCCGAAACGGTTCACGGTCACCCTGTAGAAGGCCGACGTCCTGACGACCGCCAAGCAGATCGGCCCGGGACGCCCCATCCAAACATTGGCCGCGGTTGCAGCGGCCCACGCGCGACTCCCCCAGGCGCGGCCCAGCGACGAAGGAACGGCAACTGGCGACAGCGCCATAGCGCACTGTCACCCCGTCAGGCAGCGCGGACGTCAGGGCACATGGATCTTGCACGCGCTAGCCGGACCCAGACGGCCCCTGTGGGCGTTGTGGGGATCACCCGTGCATAAACTCCCGATCACAGATGCCGCGAGCCCCCGTCACTCAGCCCTTTTCATCATTATCAAATTCTATCCAGAATTCTCTTTCGCCTGCCATCGGATCTCGTGATAACGCCAGAGAAAATCCGCGCATAGTTGACGAGTACGTGGACAATTCAGTTCGACAGCCTGCCACAAGAGACTTTTGACTCTTTAAGCCGCTCAAGGCGTACGCAACGGCGGCGAGGTCCCTGCCGCACGAAATCGCAGGGCAAGGACCTCGCATTCTAAATAGTTTAATCAGGCGACCGTAGCTTTTATTTCCGTCGCGTAGAACCTGACCTCGAACGTCGTCATTTCAACCGTAAAGCCTTCTCGTCCATCTTCAGTGTCAGCCCAGTACCCAATACCGAACAGCAGAGCATTGCCATACCCGGGGTCAACGCCCTCGGGCAAGTACGGCTCAACACTCAACAGTTCAGCCACTGCGAACTCCAAGGAGATGATCCGATCATCACCAGCCTTGTCGAGGGCAAAGTCGAACACAAGAGACATAGACGTCTGTCCGGGCAAGAACCGGATGCCAATGATATGAGCCTCGTTGCGTAGGTCGATATCACCGAACCCGTCTATGGTCACGTCAATCTGTCCGGTCACCTGACCGAACGGTTGCAAACCAGTGAACTTCACTACTACCTTCCCACCTGACCTACTCTAGTTATCTTATCGACGCAAGTGGCGGTAGACTCGCCCCAGGTCCCTCCAGCTCATGACAGACGTTGGGCCTTTCTTGCCACGACCTTGCGGAGCCCGAGCGTTACGCGCCTGAGTAAACTTGTGCGGCGTGGGGATCCACTTCTTCACAGATTTCTCAAAGTGAGCCTTACCTGCGAGATCGTACTTCGTCCACCCTTTCGCGTGCGCGATTTCCACTCGGTGCTTACCGCCGTTGAGTGTTTTGGAGATCCGAGCGGCCACTCTTGTCTTGACGGCCAGATTAACTGCCTTGGCTTTCGATGTCACCTTGCCGACGACCTTCGCCGCCTTGATAGCGGCTCCGCCGAGTCCTCCGGTGAACGCGCCGAACGCGTACATCGCGGCTGCGCCCCAGTTGCCTTGGATGGCGTTGCCGACCGCGGCGATGCCGCTGGCCACCGCGCCGATCGGCCCCGGAATCCACGAGACCACCTCGGCGACCTTGGTCACCGCGGAGACGATCGCGCTGAACCAGGAGTTTCCGTCGAGGTCCATCGCGTTGATGGGATCGCCGGCCACGTAGTCGTAGTCGTTGGCGGAGCCGCCTTCGACCGGGTCGACCGAGAGGAAACGCCCCAGCAGCGGACTGTACGGACGGGCACCCATCTGGACCAGCGACAGCCCACCGGTGTGCTCATAGGGCCGCTGATACTGGCCGAGCCACCCGTAGTCCATCGAGCCCGGCGCGTTGTCGGGGACGTTCTGCGGGTCGACCGCGCCGTCAGCCTTGAGCGGCTGGCCGTATGGGTCGAACGTGCGCAGGGCGCCGACTTGGTGTCCCGCCGCGTCGGTGGACAAGACCAGGTCGCCGCGGATCGACGGGTGGTCGAACGACGGCGTGAATGCCCCGTCGTTGCCGATCTTGCTGGTGTACAGCACACCGCCGGGTAGTGACAACGAGAGCGACGTGAGTCGTCCGTCGGCGTTGAGTGTCAGGTCCGGGGTGTCCCCGTCACCGGAGAAGCCGTACCTCACGACGGTGTTGTTGTCGCAGTCGCGCGGGTCGCGGCGCACGATGCGGTTCGTCGCGTCCCGGGTGTAGGTGATGTTCGCGTTCAGGGCGGCGTTCGGCCCGGTGGTCTGGACGCCGATGTTGCGGTCGGAGCCATCCCAGCGCAACGTGGTGACGCTGCCGTCGGCGGACTTCCAGCCGGTGGTGTTGCCGTCGATGTCGTAGCTGAGCCCGGACAGCGCGGTCGCGCCCTCGGTGGAGAGCAGGCGGTCCGCGGCGTCGTAGCAGTATCGTGTTTCGGCTGTGCCGGTGGCGGTCTGGTCCAGCAGCCGCATCCGGTTGGTGTTCAGTCCGGCGTTGCTCACGCTGCCGTTCGGGCAGGTCGCGGAAGCGGCCGAGGTGTAGTCGTAGGTGTAGTGGTGCCCCGTGACATAGGCCTCGGTGAGCCGTCCGGCAGTGTCGTAGACGTAGTTCGGCGCGTTCGGCCTGGCATCCTGGCCAGCCAGGGACTCGTCGAGGATGGTGCCGGCGGACGTGCGGCCCACCTTGGAGACGACGTCCTTGTTGTCGCTGGTCTTCCAACCCAGCGACAGCAGCCGGGCACCGTTGTCCTTGGACACCGAAGCCAGCGAGGTGCCGTTGCTGTAGTTGACCGAGGCCAACTCGCCAGCGTTGTCGTAGGCGATGGTCGCGAGGGTCGTGTCGCCCAGCTTCTGGGTCAGTACCCGGCCCGCGTCGTCGTAGGTGAACGACACGACCTTGGTCTGATCAGCCGCGTCGGGCGGAGTGACCGCCGACGTGGTGACCCGGCCGACCTGGTCGTACTTCGTCGCGGTGCGCACGCCGTTGACGTCGGTGTAGGCGACCATCCGGCCCAGCAGGTCGCTGGTGGTGGTAACGGTGCCCTTGTCGTCGGCGACGGAGCTTGTGAGCGGGTCGCCGCTCACCTTGTACTCGTGCGTCACCGTCCGTGCCGGCGCGTCGGCGCTGGCCGGGATCTTTTCCTGCAGCGGCCGGTCCCTGGCGTCATAGCTGGTGCAGGTCCACTGACCGCCTGTGGCTTCGGCGATAACCCGGCCGGAGGCGTCGTAGACCTGTTCGTCCACTCGTGCCGGGCCGGACGCCGGTGCCGCGGA
Source organism: Amycolatopsis sp. NPDC059657 (assembly GCF_042734395.1). Taxonomy (NCBI): domain Bacteria; kingdom Bacillati; phylum Actinomycetota; class Actinomycetes; order Pseudonocardiales; family Pseudonocardiaceae; genus Amycolatopsis; species Amycolatopsis sp. NPDC059657. The sequence continues at coordinate 44,436 of NZ_JBHWEB010000071.1, forward strand.
GGTGACGAGCCGCGGCAAACCGCCCTGGTTGACAGCCGGGCTGCCCGGGAGGCAGGGGTTGGTGCGGGTTTCGGTGTCGCCATAGTTGGCGTAGGTGGTTTTCGCGCCGGTCGCCATGGTTTTGGCGGTCTTGCGCAGGTATCCGGTCCCCGGCGCCTCGTAGGAGACGGATCCGCCGATCTTCAGACCGGTCGGGGCAGCCAGCCCGGAGGTGGCGAGCCCGTAGACCGGGTCGATGCCGTTCTCGGTGAACTTGGAGGTCCCGACCTTGTCGGCGACCCCGTCGGACTCCGACGCGGTGGTGGAGGTCTTCAATCCGTATCGCGGCCGCAGCGCGGTGCCGGGGATGAGCTCCTCGGCTTGGCCCGGGGCGATCCAGTCCAGGTCGAGTTTGGCGTAGCCGCCGTTGTCGTAGTAGTCGATGCGGATCTTCTTGGCTTGGCCGGGTGAGTCACTGTGGACCGTTGTCTCGCGCCACGCCGGGTCGCTGACCTGCCAGTGGTCCATGACCAGCTGATCGTCGATCCACATCCGGATGCCGTCGTCGACGTTGGCCCGCAGCTTGTAGTCACCCGCGGACGGGAAGACCAGGTCACCGGTCAGGCGAAGCGAGAACGAGTCGGAGCTGATGCCGGGAACGACGTCCGGGCTGTACTCCCACGGGCTCTTGATCGTGCCGTCCGCCGGCCCGATCCCCGTTTGGTACACCTTCGGCACACCGGAGAGAGTCATGTTGTCGTAGAAGGCGGCGCTGAGCCCGTTGATGCCTTCGTCATAACCGTTGTGCCCGTGGGACATCCCGCCGGCGCAGGTACCGGAGGGCAGCTGGCCGGTGAAGCAGGACAGCGGCGCGGGTCCGTAGGTATCGACGGGGCGATCGGCGTAGTCGTAGACCGTGGTGGTCTTGCGGCCCGCCGGGTCGGTTATGGACAGCGGAAGGTCCTTGGCGCCCCATTCCAGACTAGTTGCCCGGCCCGCACTGTCCGTCGTGGACAGTGTCCGGTCGGCGGCGTCGTAGGTGACCTTGCTCGCGAAGCCGGTCGCCGGAGTCAGCCCGGCGGTGTCGGTGAAGGTCTGCCGGTTCGCGGGGTCGTAGCGGTAAGTCGTAGCGGGACGCGGCTGACCGGTCGCCGGTGCCGGGTCGACGACCTTGACACCCTTGGGCTTGCCCGACGAGCTGTCGTAGGTGATCTCGGAACGCAGGTCAGTAGCGGCGGACCGGGTGGCCGGGTCGGTGGCGATCCAGTCGTTGACCAGCGGCGAACGCTCCGAGGTCAGCAGACCGTTCGCGTCGTAGCCGTAGTCGGTGATCTCTGAGCCCGGATCCTCGATCCGGGCCAGACGCCCCTGGGAGTACCACAGGCGGGTTTCGCTGCCGTCCCAGTAGCTGATCCGGCACAGCATCTGCGACGGCGCCGTAGCGTCCGAACCGGGCGGCGGGGTGGCGCCGCCGTAGCAGTCGTCGCCGGCGCGGTTGTAGTGCAGGACCTGTGCCCGGCCGCTGACCGGATCCTTGATCTGGACCAGCCTCGACGGGGTGCCGTCGTAGATGTTCTGCAGGGAGGCGGGTTTGCGGGAGTCGGTCGCGCTGGACTGGGTGTCGAGCTTGCCATCGGCGCGGAAGGTGAAGACGTCACCGCCGTCCCGCAGCGTCACCGTGCCCGCGGAATCGACCGCGAGCACGCCGTCCTCGTCCGCCGGTGGGGTGTAGCCGCCCTCGCTCTTCTTGGTCCACGTGTGCTTGGCGCCGGTGGCGTCGGTCAGCACGATGTTCTGGTCGGTGACCTTGGCTTCGGTGTAACTGGCGCCATTGCCGTCCAGGTCGGCCGACATCGTCCAGCCCTGCGGCAGGGTGGGCAGGTCGGAGGTGTAAAGCCAGCCTGCCGGGACGATCTGCGAGGGCACCGTGGTGCCGTCGGTGGTACGGACGAACAGGCGCATCTTGGCCGCGCCGGTGGCCTCCGCGTTCTCGACCTTGATCGGAACCCGTTGCCCCGCAGCCAAAGTAACGTCCGTGGACTGAGTCCAGTTCACATCGCTGGGTACCCCGACGTCGTAGACCTTGGCCCCGTTGATCCACACCACGGCGCCGTCGTCGTGGACGCCGGCGAACTGGTAGGTCCCGGCCACGGGAGCCTGGAAGAAGCCTTCCCAGCGGGTGACGAACCAGTCCACGGCGAGCGCGGGAGCGAACGGCGACTCATCGCCCCAGTCGACGTTGACCTGAGGTTCGGTACGGACCAGTACGGGCTGCTGCGCGTCGTTGATGAGTCCGTTGTGCGACAGGTCGGCGAAGTAGGAGGCCTTGAGCCCCTGCGCGACGGTCTGCTGCGAGTTGTAGGTGAGACTCAGCCCGGCAGTGCCGCCGACGGTGGTGAAGGTCGGCGTCGATTCGGAGGTGGAGACGTTGCCGTTGGCGAGGTTGACCGTGACCGGCCCGGCGTCGTCGGTCGGGGATGGGCCGTGGTCTCCGATGCGCTGGTCGGCTTTGAAGTGCCCGATCCAGGTCGGGGTGGTGGTCGTGGTGCCGCTGAAGGTCATGGCCTGCCAGGTGTAGGCCACTCCGTCCTGCAGCACTCCTGCCGGGATGGTCCAGCTGGCGCTGTCCTGGCAACCGGAATCGACGACCACACCGGATTTGGCGTCCGAGCCGGTGGCGACCCGGAAGCAGTACTTGACCGCGTCCCCGTCCGGGTCGGTGACCGGGTCGACCGCGAGTTTCGGGGTCAACGAGGTGGACACCGTGCCGTCTGCCGGAGCGGCGAGTTTGGCGGCGGGCGGGGCGGAACCTGTGTCGACCACCAGGGTCGCGTTGAGGTTCTTGTAGGTCCAGGTACCGGCGTTCTCGGCGCCGATCATCATGAAGAAGACATCACCGTCACGAGCGTCGACCCGCTCGCGGATGAAACCGGTCATGCCCTCGCCCGCGAAACTGCCGACATCGCCGACGAGTGAGCTGGTCATGTAGCCACCGACGCCGTTGAAGTCGAAGGCCGAGGCGTGATAGAGGTTGGCGTTCCAGGTCTTGACCGAACCGGTGACGCCGGTGTTGCGTGAGAGGTCCATCCGGGCGCCGACCACGTTCTTGCCGAACAGCGGCGAGTAGTCCACGTGGAAGACGCTGCGGTTGTAGGTGTCTCCCTTGGCCTGGCTGTTGCCGATACGCAGACCGCAGGCGTCGCAGTTGTAGCCGTCAGAACGGTAGGAGTGCGACTCGGTGACTCCGTAGGTGAAGGTCGGGTCCACGAAGACCGGGTACACCCGCTTCGGGTCACGCAACCAGGCCGCGTCGACAGCGACGGTCAGCCACCAGTCCGGACCGGCCTGCTCGAGGGTGTAGGTACCGCCGGTCATCGCCGGAGCCGTCTCACCGTTGCCCGCGGAGTCCCAGGTCTCGATCGGCGGCAGGACGATCTTCGCCACGCCGGCCTGATCGGCCAGCGTGACCGCGCCGTTCTTCTCGATCTTCGGGGTAAGGCCGCCTGTCGTGAGCTTGAACTTCCAGGAGGAACGCCCGTCGACAGGCGGGCGCTTCAGCTTGATCGTTTCCTTGACCGCGCCAGGAGTGACCTCGTAGTCCAGATCAGTGCCCGCGGCTACCTCGGGGTAGCTGACCGAGTCGCCCTTCACCGCGGACGGAACCGGGGCGGCCTGTTCGAGCGCGAGGCTGGCGGTGTGCCCGCCGGATTCGACCTGCAGCACCGCCGGGTCGTTGGCTTTCGTGGCCAGGGACGGGCTCAGCGGATGATTGTCGGCGCCTGCGCGTTTGCTGGCCGGATCGGTGACCAACGTGGTCTGGACGGGCTGCCAGTTCCCGGCACCGTCCTGCACGTTGAGCGGCTGATTCGACTGCTGTGTCGAATGCGTGCCGTCGGGGTTGACGTACTCGGTGACGAACATCGACCGAGAGATCGGCTTCGATCGTTGCGGATCGAAATGGGTGCCCGCGCCACCATCTCGACGAGCCTGCCCAGAGAAGTCCCCCGCCGAGGGTGACTGGGGTGCGGCCGGCGTTGGCGGCGGCGAGGACAGCAGCGCGACGTCGCGCGGGTCAAGGGGCTTCGGGGTGTTGTCCGCTTGCGCGGCAACCGCCTCCGTCCCACTGAATACCAAAATCGCCACCAACGCGAGCACGACAGCTCTGACCCAGCGGGTCATGTGGACAGCACGAGACAACCGAAACACGAACAGATCCCCTCCTCAACGACACGACAGGTGCCGCATCGTCCTTTTTCGAGCACTGGAACGAAATTCCCTCACTCCGATCCGGCTATCGCCGGAAACTAACACTCTTGTTACACCTCCACGTGAGGCGAAGATCACGGTTGCCAAACGTGTAATGATCAAGTAAAACTCCTGGTCAGTGGACTGTGAGACGATCAGTGGCGCCCGCCACGATGCACGCGCCACTGCCAGCGGGCGGCGTGAGCCCGTCATCTCGGCAGGAGCTCCGTGACTACCCACTCGCCCGCACCGGTCGTGAACACCGCGGCGCGCACCTCCCCGCCAACGGTGTCCACACCAGGAAACGCGGCCCGAGCCAGATACTGGGCACTGTGGGCATTCGCAGCCATTCCCGCAGTCCTCGCGCTGCTGACCGCCATCCGGGCGCCGCGGATGCACGTACTGCTCGACTACTGGCACGTCTTGGCCAAGGTCACCGATGACCAAGGCCGTCTTCTGCTCGGCCAGGTTTTCACGTTTCACCTGGACCAGCCATTCGTCCTGCCCTCATTGCTGTTCTGGGCCGACGCTGCCTGGTTCGGCGGCGACAACCGCGTACTCACAGTCCTCACCGTCGTGCTGGTAGCCGGGTCGATCATCGCGCTGCGCAGCATGCTGCCGGCACATCTGGGACCAACAAAGAAAGCAGCTCTTACCGCGGGGATGTCCTGGCTGCTGTTCAGCTCGCACGCCGCCGAATTGTGGCTGCAAGGCACCAACGGCATCAGCTGGATACCCGCAGTGTTCTTCTGCACCCTCGCGATCGCATTCAGCCATCACGGGCGTCCGTGGGCGGCCGTGATCGCCGCCACCATGGGATGTCTGAGTTTCGGCGCGGCGCTGCCAATCTGGTTCGTCATCGCGTTGATCGCATGGCTGCGCAACGACTCCCGCGTTCGGATTCTCGTCTACGCGGGCATCGGCGCGATTGTGGTCGCAGGATGGTGGCTGAGCAAACCCGCCGGACAGCAGTCCTTGGCGACCTCCGCGTTCGATCCCGATGGCCGCATCTCGGTGGTCGCCGCGGCCGTCGGCGGATTGTGGTCGGCCGATCTCGCGCTTGTCGCTGTCCTCGCAGGCGTCGCCACCAGCAGCCTCCTCGCGCTGCTGATCAGCCGAACCATTCTCGACAGGATAGGCAAAGCCCCTGCCGCGTTCACCGACGCCGGCTGGGTCGGTGTCGCCGTCTACAGCCTCGCGCTCGCCATCATGCTCGGCCTCGGCCGCACCACCAGCCAAGTCCCCGGCGGCAACGTCGGCCTGATCAGCCGCTACGTCACCATCGCCGCACTGGCCACCACCGCGCTGCTGACACTGCTCACGCTGCACCGACCACGATGGCCACTACGACACACGCTCATCCTGATCGTCGCCGTGTCACTGGCCACCCATGCGATCGGAGGGCTGAAAGCAGACAACGTACGACGCGACTACACACCTTTGGAGCTGGCGGCCATCGCGTTGCGCGTCGACGCACCAACCGTTCTGGAAGCGCTCCACATCCAACGAGGCGCGATACCCGCCGCCCGCGCTCTGGGCACTTATCCCTTCAACAATGCGTTCAGTCTTGGCTGCAACGGGCTCGAACTCGGCGGGCACGTGGACCTCACCACCGCGCAGCAGATCACCGCAGCGGGCCCAGCAACAACTCACGCCGCGCTCGACAGCAAAACCCCCAGCCGCGGGGACTCCATCATCACCGGCTGGGCCCTCGTCAACGGCGCCAAGCCCGACTGCGTTCTCGTCACCGACACCACCGGAACGATCGTTGGCGGAGGCATCACAGGCCTACGACGCACCGCTGCTCAGCCGGCCACAACGCCGGACGGCGCCGCATGGCAAGCCGTCACCGGACCGACAACCGAAGAACTCACGGTGCTCATCGCACGCGCCGGAGTGCTGTACCGGCTCACCACACCCGACGAAACCAACTGACCTTCAGGTACGGCTTCCCACTCGAGCGGGAAGCCGTACCATCCCAGCCAAGACGACAACTCCGCCTACCTCGTCACACGACAGGACCGGCAGCGAAGGCGGCGAGTTCGGTGACGGTGCCGACGAAAACGTCCTGATCACCGGGAAAAGTACCAGACTTGGCCCATTGGTAGAACGTGTACGCACCCCAGCCCGCAGGCATTCCAGGCGGACCACCAGCGTCCGAAGCCACCGGCGAAATCCACAGTGGACAGTTAGCAGGCACAGTCGTGTCATTGCCAGTGCAGCGGTTCCACCAGCCACGAGTCGTGTAGATCACCGGCCAGCGACCGACGCGGCCGTGCACCGTGGTGACGAAATCAGTCAGCCATTCCCTGATTTCTTCGGTCGTACGGTTGTAGCACCATCCAGCCCAGTCCGCAGTCGAGTAGGGGTTGTACTCGATGTCGAGCACAGGTGGAAGCGTCTCACCATCGTTGACCCATTCTCCACCGTTGTCGAGGAAGAACGTGGCTTGATCGGCGCCTGATGCTCGGTCCGGCAACCCGAAGTGATAGGCACCGCGGACAAGACCCGCGTTCGCTGCCCCCTCATAGTTCGCCGTGAACGTCGGATCGATATACGTGGTGCTCTCGGTCGCCTTCATATACGCGAACCTCGCGCCATCAGCGGCCACCTCGGGCCAGTTCACCGCCTGTTGGTAGTGACTGACGTCCAAACCTGGTGTACCTGCCGGAGCCTCATCGTTCGCGGAACCCGTCGCCCGACGAGTTTGCGCCCTACGCTCAGAAACTGGAACAGAGGAACCCATGTAGTCGGCTTCGGGACGAAGAAGACCAGACGCATCGCCTGGTGTCGACACAGGCGCCGCTGAAACCTCAAAACCGCCCGCCGGAGGTAGCGCAGCGAGAAAGACGGCCGTCGAGCCGACTACGATCACCGCACGCACTCGAAGAGCCGACACCCTGAACCTCCCCTAACTGCCGGAAACTCCGGCCTCCTTGATCTACTTCGGGCTCATCTCGAACTTGTTACAGCGAGGCTCCGATGGCCGACCGCTTCTCTTAGGGCCTGTATCGAAGTCGTCTCGTGCAAGTTGAGCTGGGAGTTGGCGCTGTCGGGCGTGTCGATGGCCTAAGCAGGTGAGGTCTCCGGTAGGTGGTTCGTCGACCAAGAAGAACCTGAACACCACCGGAGAC
>NZ_JBHWEB010000072.1:0-48929 GCF_042734395.1 Amycolatopsis sp. NPDC059657
TCGTTTAAACACCCCCCCCCACAAAACCCCACGGGGGGTTGTGTGCCCCCGCCGCACTACCCGGGCCCAAACACTCACGACCCAAGAATGCTTGGCCGGGATAAAGCAGGCTTTATCCCGGGCCGAGCGGACTAGCTCTGGTCTGCGGCCGCGGCGGCCGGGAACGGCTGGACGTTCGGCTGGAAGACCTGACCGGCGGCGGGCACCTTGAGGTCGACCAGGTACTCGGCGGTGGCCTTGTCCACGCCGAGCGCGTCACCGAGGATGCAGTGACCGAACGCGTCGACCGTCAGGAGACGGGCGTTGCCCAGCTCCGTGGTCATCCGCTGCGCGAACTTGTACTGCGTCGCCGGGTCGTAGTAGTTGCCGATGACCAGTACCGGTGTGTCGGTCTCGACGCGCCACGGGCCGCGGTAGACGTCCGGCTTCTTGGCGGGCCACACGGGGCAGCCCGCGGTGTCCGAGAACGCCTGGTAACGGCCGAAGGTGGGCGACTCCTGCTCCCACTTCGCGGCGATCGCGGGCACGCTCTCCTGCTTGACACCCTTGAACTGCTTGTCGAGGCAGTTCACGCCGAAGTACGAGTCGTCACCGGTGTACGGCGAGTCGCCGCGCCCGTCGTGACGGCCGGTGGCGCCGCTGTTCAGCACCTTCAGCTCCGGCGCCGCCATCGACTGCGCCTGCGCGCCGGCCGGGAAGGCGGTGTTGTAGAACAGCTGCAGGTCGGAAGCGAGACCGCTGAACGCCGCGGGGTCGTACAGCGCACCCGAGACCGCGTTGGTGAACTTGTTGATGTCGTACGGCTTGCCGTCCGGCCCGGTGATCGGCTTCGACCTCAGGTAGGTGCGGAGCTGGTCGAACTTCTCGCGCGGCTGGCCCGCGCTGAACGCGCAGTTCTTGCCGACCTGCTGGCAGCGCTTGAGGAACGCGTCGAGCGCGATCTCGAAGCCGGTGGCCCGCTCGCGGTCGTACTGGACGCCGTCCGAGGTGCGCAGCTGCGGGTCGACGTTGCCGTCGATCACGATCGCGCGGGACTGCTTCGGGAACATCGCGGCGTAGGTCGACCCGATCAGGGTGCCGTACGAGAAGCCGACGTAGGTCAGCTTCTGGTCGCCCACAGCGGCGCGCAGCACGTCGAGGTCACGCACCACGTCCTTGGTGGACATGTGGTTGAGCAGCGCGCCCGCGTTGTTCTTGCAGAACTGGCCGTAGTCCCGGTACGCGGCGAGCGTGCCGGAGATCTCGGCACGGGTGATCGGCACGGCGATCTGCGCGCCGAACACCTCGTCGGCGTCCTCCTGCGTGGTGAAGCACTTCAGCGGGTTGCTGATGCCGACGCCGCGCGGGTCGAAGCCGATCAGGTCGAACTTGTCGACGACCGACGGCTGCAGGAACCGCGTCCCCGAGATGGCCATGCGGCGGCCGGCGCCACCGGGACCACCGGGGTTGAGGAACAGCGACCCGATCTTCTTGTCCGGGGTGTTCGCCGAGTGCTTGAGCAGCCCGATGTCGATGGTGCCCAGGTACGCGTTGTCATGGTCGATCGGCATGCGGTAGCTGCCGCAGCTGTATTCCTTCAGCTTGTCGGCGGGCACCCCGTTCAGCGTCCCTGCCGGGCAGGGAATCCCCCACTTCACCGGCGGCGTGGCACCGACGGGCGCGGGGAAGACCTTCCCGCCGTCTTCCGTCGCTCCGGCCGCCGTCGCTCCCGCCAGCACCGTCCCGGCTACGAGCGCCCCCACCAGCGCGAATACCCGCACCGGCCTCCTCGTGGATCTCGGCAAGACTTCTCCTCCCACAGGCCACCGTCGGTCACGGTGAGTCACAGGCTCCGACCCTTCCACAGTCGGGTGACCGCCGTCACCGGCCGAAAGGATGGAGCAAACCCGTCAAATGGACCGGGAGAGTGAGAAAATCGGTAACCGCCTGCCCGCGGCCGTACGCTCCATGGCGTAACCGGGCCAGAAGTCGAGCAGCCGCTGCCACATCACGTCGTACTCGTCGCCGGTGAGCTCATGGGCGACGACCGCGATCTCGCGGCCCTTGATCGCGATCGTCGCCTCAGGCTTGGTGCGCAGGTTGAACGTCCACGCCGGGTCGCTCGGCTTGCCCCAGTTCGAGCCGGTCAGCACGAACCCGTCACCGTCGGGGAAGTACAGCAGGTTGTTGCTCCTGGCGAGGCCGGACTTGCGGCCCGTGGTGGTGAGCCGCAGCGACGGCAGCCCGGCCATCGCGACCAGGCTGAAGCGGCCGGACGAGGCCCGGTGCAGCTTCTGGTCGGCCCAGATGATCCCAGGGGCCAGGCTCATCAGCCACGGCCTGGTCCCCAGCGCCCGCGCCACTGCCACAAGAGGGTTACGCACCACCTCATCCTTCCGCGACCGGGCGTCAGCCGATCGAGCGGGCCAGGCTCAGGCCGAAGCGCTCCTCGCCGTCGGTCCACCAGTGGTCGAGCTCGAACCCGGCCGCCGCCAGCTCGGCCTCGGCACGCGCCCGCCGGAACTTCGCGGAGATCTCGGTGCGGATGTACTCGCCCGCCGCGAACGGGACCTCGAGGTCGGCCCCGGGTATCCGCACGGTGACGGCCTCGCGGGCACGCAGCCGCATTTCGACCCACTCGGCCTCGGCGTCCCAGTGCGACTCGTGGGCGAAGGCGTCGGGGTCGAAGTCGGCGCCGAGCTGGGCGTTGATCACGCGCAGCACGTTGCGGTTGAAGTCGGCGGTGACCCCGGCCGCGTCGTCGTAGGCGCGTTCGAGCGTCGCCGGATCCTTGACGAGGTCGGTGCCGAGCAGCAGCCACTCCCCCGGCGCCAGCACTTCGCGCACGGAGCTCAGGAACTTCGCGCGCTCGGCCGGGAGGAAGTTGCCGATCGTGCCACCGAGGAAGGCGACCACGCGTGGCTGTTCACCCGGCAGCAAGTCCAGGTGCTGGGTGAAGTCGCCGACGACACCGCGCACCTCGAGCTTCGGGTAGTCGGCCGCGATGGCGGTGGTCGCCTCGGCGAGCGCGGACGCCGAGACGTCCAGCGGGACGAAGCTTTCGAGCGTGCCGTGCTCGGTCAGCGCGTCGAGCAGCAGCCTGGTCTTCTCGCTGGAGCCGGAGCCCAGCTCGACCAGCGTGTGCGCGGCGGTCAGGCGGGCGATCTCGCCTGCCTCGCGGCGCAGGATCTCCCGTTCGGCTCTGGTCGGGTAGTACTCGGGCAGCGCGGTGATCGCTTCGAACAGCTCGCTGCCACGTGCGTCGTAGAACCACTTGGCCGGCAACCACTTCTGGGCGGCCGTCAGTCCTTCGCGGACGTCGGCGCGCAGTGCGCCCGCCGCGGACTCGGCACTGTGGTGCACTTCGAGGTCGGCTTCGGTCATCAGGGTCGAGCACTCCGATCTGGTTCTTGGCCGATCTGGATCATCTCCGCCGACGCGCGATCGGCGCGCACGGCGTGTCGCTCGGGTACCGGGGTCCAGCCGGGATTCCCGTCGAACGGTTCGGAGGCGACGTACACGGCGTCGCCTTGCCGCAGCAGGGACAGCGAATGCGTCCACGCGGTGGCGATGAGCTGCTGCCCGTCGGTGAGCAGGAAGTTCAGCCGGGACCCCGGCGCCGCCGCTTCGACGGCGAGCACCAGCCCGGTGACCGCCTCGAACGGGTCGGCGCCGTCACGCAGCCGGTCACGCAGCAACGTCCACAGCAACGCCGAGTCGGTCGGCGCCTCGACCGTGAAGAGGTCCGTGACCGGCAGTTTCTCCGCCAGCGGGGCCATCGAGGCAGGCCAGCCGGTGACGAGTCCATTGTGGCTGAACAGCCACCTGCCGTCGGTGAACGGGCTGCACGCGGCCTCGGTCACCGGCATGCCGGTGGTGCCGTTGCGCACCGCGGCGACGAAAGCGTTGGTGCGCAAGGACTGTGCCAGCGCGGGCAGCGATTCGTCCGCCCACAGTGGATTCATCCGCCGGTACCGCAGCGTCTCGCCGGACTCCGCGTACCAGCCGAGCCCGAAGCCGTCGGCGTTGACCGTGCCGCCGCCGCGCATGTCCGCGGGCGCGTAGGACTGGCGCAGCAGCGAATGCGGCGCCGTGAAGATCGTTTCGCCCGGCGCACACGGCGGCCCGAGGTACCCCAAATGCCTGCACATGGCTCAGCTGCTTTCCCCTGGGCTGCTTTCCCCTGGTCCGGCGTCCCTGGCGCAGCGGAAGCCGGAGAAGATCTGCCGCCGGATCGGGTAGTCCCAGTTGCGGAAGGTGCCCCGGATCGCCGCCGCGTCCGTACCGAAGGAACCACCGCGCAGAACCTTGTATTCCGGTCCGAAGAACACTTCCGAGTACTCCCGATAGGGGAATGCCGCGAAGCCCGGGTAACCGTGGAAGTCACTGCTGGTCCACTCCCAGACGTCACCGATCAGCTGGTGCACGCCCAGCGGCGACGCACCGGCCGGATACGCGCCCACCTCGGCGGGCCGCAGGTGCCGCTGCCCCAGGTTGGCGTGTTCTTCGCGCGGCTCGTCGTCGCCCCACGGGAACCGGCGTGACCGGCCGCTGACCGGGTCGAACCTGGCGGCCTTCTCCCACTCCGGCTCGGTCGGCAGCCGCCTGCCCGCCCATTTCGCGTACGCCTCGGCCTCATGGAACGACACGTGCACGACCGGCTCGGCGGCGGGCACACGCTCGTAGACGCCGAATCTCGTGCGCCACCAGCCGTCGATCTCCCGCCTCCAGAACCGGGGCGCGATGATGCCGTGCTCCTCGCGATACGCCCAGCCCGGCTCACTCCACCACTGCGGGTCGTCGTAGCCACCCGACTCGAGGAACTCGGTGTACGCGCCGTTCGTGACCGGGGTGGTGTCGATGAAGAAAGGCTCGACCATGGTTTCGTGCGCGGGACGTTCGTTGTCCAGCGCCCATGGCTCGGCCGACGTGCCCATCAGGAACGGCCCGCCCGGAACCAGGACCTCGGAGGCCGGCAGCCCGGCGCTCTTCGGCGGATTCGGCGCGTGCAGCACCGGGTCGCCCTGGCGGAGCTGATGAGTGGCCAGCATGGTTTCGCCGTGCTGCTGCTCGTGCTGGGTGATCATGCCGAAGGCGAACGCGTCCTCCAGCAGCCTGCGCCCGTTCAGCGGCACTTTTTCCAGTATTTCCAACGACTTCTCGCGCACCTCAAGGACATAGCCGCGTGCGTCCTCCGGCCCGAGCATCGGCAGCGACGGCCGGTCCGCGCGGGCATGCAGGAACGCGTCGTAGATCTCGTCGAGGTCGCCGCGCACCGGCTCACGGCCGCCGACGTCGCGGACCAGCCAGAGTTCCTCCTGGCTGCCGATGTGCGCGAGGTCCCACACCAGCGGGGACATCAGTTTCGAGTGCTGCCGGGTCAGGGTTTCGTCGTCGACGTCGGTCAGCACCAGGCTGCGGGCCCTGGCACGCGTGAGCGCCTCGGCGGCGTGCGCGCGCAGGTCCTGCGGCGATAGTTCACGGAGCGGGTTCTCTTCTACTGTGGTCATTGCGGAAGTCTCCTAAGCGCCAGCACGTTTCTGCACGGCGTCGGCGATCTCGGTGATCGCCGGATGTGGAAGGTCGGTGCGGTTGAGCGAGGCGCAGCCGAGATCGGCCACCTTCCTCGCCACCGCGGCGATTCCGGCGTCCGCGAGGCCGAACCTCGCGGCGGTCTCCCACTGGTCCAGCACCGGTGCGCAGAGGTCGAGCACCATGTCCACTGTGGACTCGTCGGCCAGCAGCGCGGCGAACAGCGCGACCGGCGGAAGCCAGCCGGCACCGGGCTGCGCGTCGAGATAGCGGACCTCGAGGTAGCCCTGTGGGCGGACCGGGGTGAACATCGTGCTCAGGTGGTACGCCAGGTCGGCCTCGGTCGGCTTCGGCAGCAACGCGCCGGCGCCGCGGCCGTCGATCCAGTCGGCGAAGCTCAGGCCGTTCGGCGCGTCCCATGGCGCGTCTTCGCGCGGCAGCACCATGAGCGGCGTGTCGAGCAGCCTCTTCGCCCAGGTCGACGGCGGGTCCGAAGTGGACCCGGTGGTCTGGGTGCGCACCGGCTCGGTGCTCATCACCGCGAGCCAGCGCGCCGAAGCGCAGCCGGTGTCGCGGCCCGCGTGCACGCGGGAGTTCGCGAACAGCGCGAGCAGCGGCGGGCCGAGCGCGTGCACGGCAGCCCAGCGCTTGGCCAGCTGGGCTTCCTCGCCTGCGTCGACGCAGATCTGCAGGCCCGCGGTGCCCGCCATCATCGTGACGCCGCCGGTGCCGATCGGGGCGAAGCGGCGCTCCATGGCCGCGTAGCGCTCCGTGCGCAGGCGCCGGACGGGTTCGCGATGTGCGTCGATGCCGGATTCGCCCAGCCGCAGGCCGCGGCGGGCGAGAAGTTCGGATAGTCGGGCCAGGTCTGCCGAGACCACCTCGGCCAGCGCGCTCAGTGAAGACTGGGGCTGGGCGGAGATCTCTACCTGCAGGCCGGGTTCGAGGCTCATCGGCGAGCCGCCCGGCAACGGGATCGCGGGACTTTCGGGGCGGAGCGTCCTGGGGGTGTGCTGCCCGAGCGCGGCTGCCAGGTCATCCGGGCTCAGTGGTCTTCGTGGATCGTCCGCATAGTGGACCGTGTACTCGAGTTCGACGCCGAGCAGCCTGGGTGGCCCGTGCTTGAAACAGACCGAAGCGACATACGCCTCGCCCGCGGCCCTGTCCGCCAGCACCCTGGCCGTGCGGTTCACCGCACTCCCGGATTTCTCCGGGAATTCACGTACCGCCGTCATGTTTTCACCGCCATCCGATGAGTGGGAAACCTCCTTCGGACGCTACACGCGGGGTACGACAATTCGCAGCACTCGGCTCGGCGGCGCCCCGCACGGGTACGCGGACCGTAAGAACCCACGAACCGGGCTAGACGGCCAAACCCAGCTCGGCGGCCGCGCCGCGCACGGCCTCGATGACCAGGTTCAACGCGGGCCGGCGTGAGGCTTTCGTGCGGTAGGCGATGGAGACGGTGCGCAGCAGCGGGGTGGTCAGCGGCACCACATCTATACCCGGAGGGCGCAGTGTCAGCCCGAGATCCGACACGAGCGTGACGCCGAGTCCCGACGCCACCATGGCCATCGCGGTGAACTGCTCCTCGACCTCGTGGTTGATCTTCGGCTCGAACCCGTGGCGCGCGCAGGCGACCCGCACGGCCTTGCCGAAATGACTCTTCGGGCTGGCGAGTATCCACGGGTGCTCGGCGAGATCGGCCAGCGCGGCCGCACCGGAGGGCACCGACCCGATCGGCACCGCGGCGTGCAGCCGTTCGACCGCGATGACGACCCGCTCCAGCCCGGGATCCCAGCGGGTCGGCGCGTCGCTGTAGTCGAGCACGAACGACAGGTCCAGCGCGCCGTCGCGGACGGCGTCGGCGGTGTCCTCCGGCGCGAGTTCCCTGGTACGGACCTGGATCCCTGGATGCTCGTCCGCCAGCGTCGTCAGCGCGGACGGCAGCAGCCCTGACGCGACCGAGGCCCAGACGCCCGCGGTCAGCTTGACGGTGAGCGGCTCCTGCGCCTCCTCCAGCGCGTGCGTCGCCCGTTCGACCGAACCGAGTATCTCCTCGGCGTGTTCGGTCAGCAGGCGGCCGAGCTCGGTCAGCTGGACGCGCCTGCCGAGCCGTTCGAACAGCTTCGCCCCGACGTCACGCTCGAGCTGGGCGAGCTGCTGGGACACCGCGGAAGCCGTGTAGTGCAACGCCACCGCGGCGGCCGTGACGGTGCCCCTGCGATGCAGCTCCCGGAGCATCCGCAAGCGGTGCAGCGAAAGCTCCATGCAGAAACCCTAAACAACTTCGTGCACTTTCGTTAACTGGACGCGCGCGCCACCCCGGCCGCACGCTGGTGGCAGGCGGGAAAGCGACGAAGGGTGGACATGTTGAGAAGGCAGGAATCCGAGCCGCTGGCCAGGACCACGTGGATCGACCCGGTGACCGGCGCGCACGGCTACCTGGTCATCCATTCACTGGTGTCCGGTGTGGCGACCGGCGGGACGCGGATGCGCGCGGGCTGCACGCTGAGCGAGGTCGAGGATCTGGCTCGCGGCATGGCCAACAAGACCGCGACGTTCAATCTTCCTGTCGGCGGTGCCAAGGGCGGCATCGACTTCGATCCCAAGGACCCCCGCGCCGTCGAGGTGCTGGAGCGGTTCTGCGCCTTCTTCCGGCCATGGCTCGACGCGCACTGGGTGACCGCGGAGGATCTCGGCGTCCCCCAGCACCTCATCGACGACGTGTTCGCCCGGCTCGGCCTCGAGCAGTCGTATCACGCGGCGATCAGCCGTTCGGCGGATCCCGCACGGACACTGCGCCGGGTCCAAGCGGGACTCAACGCCCCCGTCCCCGGCGGCCTTCTGCTCGGCGACGTCGTCGGCGGCTACGGCGTCGCCCAAGCCTGCCTCGGCGTCTCGGCGGCGTGGGAGCAGGAGTGCGCGGCGACGACCGTCGCGATCCAGGGCATCGGCACCATGGGCGGCGGCGCGGCCTTCTATCTGCACGAGGCAGGCATGAAGGTGGTCGCCGTCGCCGACGCGGCCGGCACGCTGTTTCACCCGGACGGCCTAGACATCCCGGCCTTGCTCGAACTCCGCGACGGTTTCGGCGAGATCGACCGCTCCCAGGTCCCGGCCGAGGTGACCCGGCTCCCCCGCGACGCGGTCCTGTCGATCGAGGCCGACCTGTTCGTCCCGGCGGCGATCTCGTACGCGATCACCACTGGCAACCAGGGCTCGGTGGCGGCCCGCGTGGTCATCGAAGCCGCCAACGCGGCGACCACCCCCGAAGCGGAGGACTTGCTCACGGCCCGCGGCATCCCGGTGATCCCGGACTTCGTCGCCAACGCGGGCGCGGCCGCCTGGGCCTGGTGGCTTCTGCTCGGCGAGGTCGGCGCCGACCCCGCCGACTCCTTCCAGCGCCTGCGCACCGAGATGCAGTCCAAGGTGGCTTTGCTGCTGAGCGCGTGGTCGCTCGACCGCATCCCGCCCCGTGTCACCGGCTGGCGGCTGGCGACGGACAACCGGGTCCAGACGGCGGCGTCGCCCGAGACGGCGGCCGTGCTCACCATCCCCTAGCGCGACGTAACGAACGCCGCTTCCACAACGCTCAACGTTGTGAAAGCGGCGTTCATTACGTTCGGCCGAGTGCAACAAACCGTACGTACGGATTGCTAAGTCGGGGCTCGCGGTGTTAAGAACTAAGGATGCCACGAGTGAGCCAGGATCACCTCGACGCACGACGGCGCCAGATCCTCGATGGCTCCCGCGTGTGTTTCGCTCGCTTCGGATACGAGGGCGCCACCGTGCGCAGGCTGGAGGAGGCGACCGGGCTCTCGCGCGGCGCGATCTTCCACCACTTCCGCGACAAGGAGTCGCTGTTCCTCGCGCTCGCCGAGGATGACGCCGTCCGGATGGCCGATGTCGTCGCCGAGCAGGGCCTCGTGCAGGTCATGCGCGATCTGCTGGCCGAGGGCAGCGATCATCCCGCCGACTGGCTCGGCACCCGGCTGGAGGTGTCGCGGCGGCTGCGGACCGATCCCGAGTTCCGGGCGCGGTGGGCCGAGCGGTCGCAGCAGCTCACCGCCGCCACCCGCCAGCGGCTGCTCCGGCAGCGCGAGGCAGGCAACCTGCGTGATGACGTCGACGTCGCCGTGCTGACCAGTTTCCTGGAGCTCGTGCTCGAAGGGCTGGTCTCGCATCTGGCCATGGGACTGCCCGCCGACAACCTCGGCCCCGTGCTCGACCTGGTCGAGGAGTCGGTGCGGCGGCATCGCGTGAACGCGCAGATCCGTCCGGCATAGCGACCCCGATCATGGTGAACTGTCCTGGTGGCTCTTCTCGAAGCGCACGCCGCCGCGATGGACTCGTTCGACCGGGTCCTGCGCGAGGTCGGCACCGAGGCATGGCGGCTGCCGACGCCGTGCCGTGAGTGGACCGTGCGTGACCTGGTCAATCACCTGACCGCCGAGCAGCTGTGGGTGCCGCACCTGCTCGCGGGCGCGACCATGGACGACGTCGGTGACCGGTTCGACGGCGACGTGCTCGGCGACGATCCGCTCAAGACCTGGGAGCAGGCGGCCGCCGCCGCGCGCGAGGCCTTCCACGAGCCCGGCGTGCTGACCCGGAACGTGCAGGTGTCGAGCGGGCTGATCGAGTGCTCCGACTACGGCTGGCAGATGACCATCGATCTCGCGGTGCACGCGTGGGACCTCGCGACGGCCATCGGGAGGCCGAACCCGATCGACCCGTTTGTGGCCGCCGAGCTGCTGGAAGTCCTGCGCCCGCAGCTCGACGAGTGGCAGGGACTCGGCATTTTCGACCCGCCGGTCGCCGTCTCCCGTACCGCCGACGCGCCCACCCGGCTGGTCGCGTTATTGGGACGAAGGCCATACCGCGCGTAGAACCGCTGGTCACCCGGTAAGATTGGCGACGCCGCGACCATCTTCTTGAGGAGTGACTCTTTTCGTGCGCGACGCGCAGTCACCTGGTGACAGTATCGAGCCGGGTGGCGAACCCGGCTTCTCCCCCAGCGGGCGACGATGATGGACGTCCTTCTCGCCGTTCTGGGTGTCCTCTTCTTCCTGCTGCTGACCATCGGCACCGGCCTCGCCGTCGCCGCTGAGTTCTCGCTGACCGCGCTCGAGCGCTCGACTGTGGACGCCAACGTCCGCCAGGTCGGCGACAAGCGGGCGATCGCCGTGCAGAAGGCCCATCAGAGCCTGTCGTTCCAGCTCTCCGGCGCGCAGGTGGCGATCACGCTCACCACGCTGATCACCGGTTATCTCGCGGAACCGCTGATCGGCGAGCTGCTGCGCCCGCTGCTGACCGCGGTCGGCCTGTCCGACGCGGTCGCGTCCGGGCTCTCGCTCGCGGTGGCGCTGCTGCTGGCGACCTCACTGTCGATGCTGCTCGGCGAGATGATCCCGAAGAACCTCGCGATCGCGCGCCCGCTGCAGACCGCCCGCGCGGTCGCCGGGTACCACTCGCGGTTCTCGTCGCTGTTCCGCTGGCTGATCACGATCATGAACAACAGCGCGAACTTCCTGGTGCGCAAGTTCGGCGTCGAGCCGCAGGAGGAACTGCGCTCGGCCCGTTCGCCGCAGGAACTCGGCTCGATCGTGCGCTCCAGCGCGGAGAGCGGCACGCTCGACACGTCGACGGCGGAGTTGCTCGACAAGTCGCTGCGCTTCGGCGAGCGGACCGCGGAAGAACTGATGACCCCTCGCGTCCAGCTCGAATCGCTCACGGTGGACCAGTCCATCAACGAGCTCATCGCGCTGTCCCGCGAGACCGGCTTCTCCCGTTTCCCCGTCTACTCCGAGGACCTCGACGACGTGCAGGGCGCGGTCCACATCAAGCAGGCGTTCACGGTGGCGGGCTCCGAGCGCGACACGGTCCGCGTCGGCTCGGTCATGCGCCCGGTGCCGACGGTGCCGGAGTCGCTGCCGGGCGACTCGCTGCTCAACCGCCTGCGCGACTCGCGTTTCCAGCTCGCCATCGTCGTCGACGAGTACGGCGGCACGGCGGGGCTGGTCACGCTCGAAGACGTCGTCGAGGAGATCATCGGCGACGTCCGCGACGAGCACGACGAGCACGAAACCCCTGCGGCGCAACGACTCGGCACCGACAGCTGGATGGTGTCCGGACAGCTGCGCGCCGACGAGATCACCGACGTCACCGGCTTCCACATGCCGGACGGCGACTACGAGACCATCGCGGGGCTCATCCTCGAACGCCTCGGCAAGATCCCGGCCGAGGGTGAGTGGACCGATGTGGACGGCTGGCGGCTCACCGTGACCACCATGGACCGGCTGCGCATCGCCGAGGTCAACGTGCGCTCGCTCGAACTCACCCAGGCCGATCAGGAGCTGGTCCGATGAGCGACTGGTTCTCGATCTTCCTCGTGGTCGTGCTGCTGCTGTTGAACGCCTTCTTCGTCGGCGCCGAGTTCAGTCTCATCTCCTCGCGCCGCGACCGGCTGGAAGCGTTGCTGGAACAGGGAAAGACCCGCGCGCGCACGGTCATCAACGCGTCGAAGAACGTCTCGCTGATGCTCGCGGGCGCGCAGCTCGGCATCACCATCTGCTCGCTGCTGCTCGGCCGTCTCGGCGAACCGGCGATCGCGCACCGGCTGGCCGTGTTCTTCGACCTGTTCGGCGTGCCCGAGGTGCTGCGGCACGCGATCTCGTTCGCGATCGCGCTGGCGTTCATCACCATCGCGCACGTGCTGATCGGCGAGATGGTGCCGAAGAACCTCGCGATCGCCGAGCCAGAACGGCTCGCGCTGTGGCTGGTGCCGCTGCACGTGGCGTGGGTGAAGCTGGCGAACCCGTTCATCTGGCTGCTGAACTTCGTCGCCAACTCGGCACTGCGGCTGGTCAAGGTGGAACCCAAGGACGAGCTCGAAACCGCTTACACCTCAGCGGAACTCGCCGAGCTGCTCAGTGAGTCGCGTCGCGAAGGCCTGCTGGAACAGTCCGAACACCAGCGCTTGACCCAGACGCTGTCGTCGGTGCGCAAGACCGTCGCCGACGTGCTCGTGCCGACGGCCGAGCTGAAGACGCTGCCGAGCACGCCGACACTCGGCGAAGTCGAGGCGATCGTGTCCTCGACCGGCTTCTCGCGTTTCCCGCTGCGTGCCGAGACCGGTGAACTGATCGGCTATCTCCACGTAAAGGACGTGCTCGACCAGGCCGGCGAAGACCCGTCGAGCACCATCCCCGCGACGAAGACGCGTGCGCTCACCGAGCTGCCCGCCGACGCGCGGCTCGACGTCGCGCTTTCGGCGATGCGCAAGGAAGGCAGTCACCTCGCCCGCGCGCTCGACGCCGACGGCAAGGCGATCGGCGTGGTGGCGCTGGAAGATCTGGTCGAGGAGTACGTCGGCACCGTGCGCGATGGGACGCACGTGCGGGCATGACCGTGTTGACCGAGACCGAATGGCGTCCCCGCGAGGAAGCGCACGCCGAGCGGATGCGGCGCTGGACGGTGCCGCACACGCAGCGGCGTGCGCGGCAGGAAAAGCACCCGGTGCTGGACTTCCTGTTCACCTACTACTCGCACAAGCCGTCACATCTCGAGCGGTGGAGCCCGGGACTCGGCGTGGTGCTGGAGGGACCGGACGCACGCCGGTTCCTCGACCGCAAGGGCTATCACGAGGTGCCGGGCGGGATCGCGGTCGACCCGTCGGCCGCGTCCCAGCGGACGGTGACCTACATCGGCGCACTGCTGAAGGCGACCGCGTCGCGCGCGCCGCGGCTCAGCTGTTTCGGGCTGCACGAGTGGGCGATGGTCTACCGGCAGCCCGCGAGTGAGCTCCGGCACGCCCAGCTGCCACTGAGACTCGGCTCACCCGGCACCGACGAGGTGGTCGAGTCGATGGGTGTGCGGTGCGGGCATTTCGACGCGTTCCGGTTCTTCACGCCGGAGGCTCGCCCGCGCAACGAGCTGCAGCCGACCAGGGAGACCCAGGCCGACTTCGAGCAGCCCGGCTGCCTGCACGCGAACATGGATCTGTACAAGTGGGCGGCGAAGCTCGATCCGTTCGTGCCGTCGGAGCTGCTCGGCGACTGTTTCGAGCTGGCGGCGGAAATCCGGGAATTGGACATGCGTGCCAGTCCGTACGACCTGGCGGACCACGGGTACCCACCGGTCCGCATCGAGACGGCGGACGGACGCCGTGAGTATGCCCATAGCCAGGCGGAATTCGCGCGCCGCGCGGCACCATTGCGCGAAGGAATTTCCGAAACCTGCGCGAAATTGACCATTCTTTTCTGAATTCCGCGTATTCATCGACCCCGCAGCGTGAGGGGCACGTCACGCCGCGCCTATCGTTACCCGAGCTAAGGAAAGTTCACACCTTGGGCGCGTTGACGCCCCGTGCTACAACTGTGCGTCATTGCATTTCCCCCCTTGAATACACCTGTTAGAGTGATAACGTTTTGATTGCGCCTACAGAGCGCATGGACCGGTAGCGAAAGGATAACGATGGGGCGTCACACCCTGGCCGAGGAACCGCTGCCTCACCCCCTCGACCCGCCCGCCCGTCGTGCACAGGCCGGAAGCGGCGAAAGCACCGGCTCCCATCGCATCGTCGGCAAGAAGGCGCCGCGCCGCCGGATGGCCAAGTGGCCCATCGCCTGTATCGTGCTCGTCCTGCTCATCGGCCTCGGCATCGCGGGCTGGAACTGGCTGGACAGCATGTCCAACAGCCGCGCCGAAGCACAAGCCGTCAGCTGTGACGCCGGTAACTCGAACATCCGCGTGATCACCACGCAGTCGATCGAGAAGCCCGTCGCGCTCGCCGCCGCGAAGTGGAACAAGGCCAAGACGGTCGTCCGCGACCACTGCGTCCACGTCGACGTCTACCCGTTCAAGTCCTCCGAAGTGCTCGCCTCGCTCACCGGTGACGCGCCGATGGACAAGATCGGCGGGCTGCCCACCGCCTGGATCCCCGAGTCCTCGTTCTGGGTCGGCGAGCTGCAGTCCAAGAAGCCGGAACTGGTCAGCGCGCCGCCGCTGTCGGTGGCCAACGCCATGTCGGCCGACTACCCGTACGTCGGGCTGGGCGACAGCAGCGTCGACGACACCCAGAAGCGCGCCGCTCAGGCCTTCCGTGACTTCCTCAAGCAGCCGGACCAGCAGAAGGACTTCACCGGCGCCGGCATCAAGGGCACCTAGGCCCCGTTCTCTAGGCGTAGTCGAAGGTGTCCGGGTCGGGCCCGGTCCTGGTGCCGTTGTCCAGCTCCGCGATGACCATCATGTCGTCGTCGGCCAGCTCGAAGTCGAAGACGTCGATGTTCTCCGCGATCCGCGACGGCGTCACCGACTTCGGGATGGCCACGTTCCCGAGCTGAAGGTGCCAGCGCAGCACGATCTGCGCGGGGCTCTTGCCGTACTTGGACGCGAGCCCTGTGATGGCTTCTTCGCCCAGCAGCGAGCCTTTCGCGAGCGGGCTCCACGCCTCGGTGACGATGCCGTGCTCGGCATGGAACTCGCGCAACGGCACCTGCTGCAGCGCGGGGTGCAGCTCGACCTGGTTGACCGCCGGCACGATCTCCGTCTCCTCGAACAACGACCGCAGGTGCGCCGCGGTGAAGTTCGAGACGCCGATGGCGCGTGCCCGGCCGTCGCGGTAAATAGTCTCGAGCGCGCGGTAGGTCTCACCCGCGCTGCCACGCCGGGGCAGCGGCCAGTGGATCAGGTACAGGTCGATCTGCTCGAGCCCGAGCGCGGCCAGGCTCGTGTCGAAAGCCTTGAGCGCCTTGTCGTAGCCGTGGTGGGCGTTCCACAGTTTCGTGGTGACGAACAGCTCGTCGCGCGGGATCCCCGAGGCGCGGATCGCCTCGCCGACACCGGCTTCGTTCTGGTACATGGCGGCGGTGTCGATGCTGCGGTATCCGGCTTCCAGCGCGGTGGTGACGACCTTGGCCGTGCCGTCGGCGGGCACCTGCCAGACACCGAACCCGAGCTGGGGGATCTTGACGTCGTTGTTGAGGCGGATGGTGGGCACGTCGGCCATGGCGTGGCGTCCTCTGCGTCGGATTCCTCTACCCCCGCGTATCCTGCCATCCCCGCCGCAGATACTCAGCCGTCGGCGTGTCGGCAGGGAAGAAGGACTCGATCACCAGCTCGGCCAGCGTGATGTCCAGTGGCGTGCCGAAGGTCGCGACCGTGGAGAAGAAGGTCAGCTCGGTGCCCTGATGGCGCATCCGCAGCGGGATGATGATGTCGCCGGGCGCCGGGATCTCGACCTCGGGCACCGGCTGGTCGCACGGGTAGCCGCGGAGTTCGTCGAGCAGCTCCGTGAGCACCGGGTCCGCGGTCTGCGCGACCTGCCTGCGCAGCCGTCCCAGCAGATGTGCCCGCCACTCCCCCAGATTGACGATGTGCGGCGCCATGCCGTCCGGATGCAGCGTCGCGCGCAGGACGTTGGTGAGCAGTGCCGGGTCGACGTTCTCGACCATGATCCCGATGCTGGCGTTGGCCTCGATCAGGTTCCAGTGCCGGTCGACCACCGCGGCGGGATACGGCTCGTGGCTGGTGAGCAGCTGTCGCACGGCTTGGCGGGCGACGGCCATCTCAGGGTCCGCGAGCCCGGTCTCGGCGTACGCGGGCGCGTAACCGGCGGCGAGCAGGAGATGGTTGCGTTCCCTGAGCGGCACGTCCAGGTGTTCGCCGAGCTTGAGCACCATCTCGCGGCTCGGCTGTGAGCGCCCGGTCTCGACGAAACTCAGGTGCCTGGTCGAAATCTCCGCCTCGATGGCCAGGTCGAGCTGGCTGATGCGGCGGCGGTCACGCCATTCACGCAGGAGCTGGCCCACGGGTCGCTGACGCGTCGCAGTAGTCACCTTGGCGACGCTACGGATTTCGCGGTGCGGTCGCCATTACCTCTCGCGTAATCGACGGGCGGCGGGTCTCCCGGTCAAGGTTGTGCCAACACAAACCGAAAGGGGTTCACACCATGTCCGACATCGCCGACCGCTACCTCGCCGTCTGGAACGAGACCGACCCGGCCCGCCGCCGCGCCCTCATCGCGGACACGTTCACCGAGGACGCCTCCTACACCGACCCGCTCGGCGCGGTCCGCGGCCACGACGGCATCGACACCTTCATCGCGGGCGCCCAGGCCCAGTTCGCCGGCCTCGTCTTCACCCTGCCCGCGGAGCCCGACGCCCACCACAACCTGGCCCGTTTCCAGTGGCACCTCGGCGCCCCCGGCGCCACGGAACCACTGGTCATCGGCTTCGACGTGGTCGTGGTCACCGACGGCCGCATCAGCGCGGTCGGCGGCTTCCTCGACAAAGTCCCCGCCTAACCCAGGGTCGTGAGTGTTTACGCCGGTTCTAACCGGCATAAACACTCACGACCCCCGCTACTCAGCGAAGGCCTCAAGCGGTGGGCAGGAGCAGACGAGGTTGCGGTCACCTGAGGCGCCGTCGATGCGGCGCACGGGTGGCCAGATCTTGGTCGCGGTGAGGCCGGCAGGGAAGACGGCCACCTCGCGGGAGTAGGCGCGGTTCCATTCGCCGGAGACGCAGCGGGCGGTGTGCGGGGCGTTGCGGAGGGGGCTGTCTTCGAGTGGCCACTCGCCCGCGGCGACGTGGTCGATCTCGCGGCGGATGGAGATCATGGCTTCGCAGAAGCGATCCAGCTCCGCGAGGTCTTCGCTCTCGGTCGGCTCGACCATCAGGGTGCCCGCGACCGGGAACGACATCGTGGGCGCGTGCAGGCCGTAGTCGGCGAGGCGCTTGGCGACGTCGTCGACCGTGACGCCGGTCTGCTTGGTGATCGCACGGAGATCGAGGATGCACTCGTGCGCGACGAGGCCGTCGTGGCCCGAGTACAGCACCGGGAAATGCTCATTCAACCGCCGCGCGATGTAGTTGGCACTCGCGACGGCCGTCAAAGTCGCCTTGCGGAGGCCGTCGGCGCCCATCATGCGGACGTAGGCCCAGGAAATCGGCAGGATCGACGCGCTCCCCCACGGCGCCGCGCTGATCGGGCCGACACCCGTCGCCGGTCCGGCCAGCGGCTGGAGCGGGTGGTTCGGCAGGAACGGGGCCAGGTGCGAGCGGACGCCGATCGGGCCGACGCCCGGTCCGCCGCCGCCGTGCGGGATGCAGAAGGTCTTGTGCAGATTCAAATGCGAGACGTCCGAGCCGAATTTCCCGTACTGGGCGAGGCCGATCAGCGCGTTGAGGTTCGCACCGTCCACATAGACCTGACCGCCCGCGTCGTGCACCAGCCCGCACACCTCGCGCACGGTGTCCTCGTACACGCCGTGCGTCGACGGGTAGGTGATCATGATCGCCGCGAGATCGTCCGCGTGCTCGAGAACCGAGGCCTTGAGGTGATCGAGGTCGATGTTGCCCTGGTCATCACAGCGGACCACCGCGACGCGCATGCCCGCCATCACCGCGCTCGCCGCGTTGGTGCCGTGCGCGCTCGACGGGATCAGGCAGACGTCACGCGCGCTCTGCCCGCGTGAGCGGTGATACGCGCGGATCGCCAGCAGACCGGCGAACTCACCCTGACTGCCCGCGTTGGGCTGCAAGGAAACCGCGTCGTAGCCGGTGATCTGGGCGAGCCAGTCCTCCAGATCGGACACGATCTTCAGCAGCCCGCTCGCGTCCTCGGCGGGCGCGAACGGGTGCAGGCCGGCGAATTCGGGCCAGGTGATGGGTTCCATCTCGGCCGCGGCGTTGAGCTTCATCGTGCACGAGCCCAGCGGGATCATGCTCCGGTCGAGCGCGACGTCCTTGTCCGACAACGTGCGCAGGTAGCGCAGCAGCGCCGTTTCCGAGCGGTGCGTGCTGAACACCGGGTGCGTCAGGAACGACGAGGTGCGCGCGAGTTCCGGGTGCAGGCCGTCGGCCGTGTCGGCGTCGAGAGCGTCCACATCGGACACCGCGACCCCGAAAGCCTTCCACACCAGCGAAAGATGCTCACGGGTCGTCGTCTCGTCGCAGGCGATGCCGACGTGGTCACCGTCGACGAGCCGCAGGTTGACGCCCAGCTCCCGCGCCGTCGCGACGATCGCCGAAGCCCGGCCCGGCACCACCGCGGTGACGGTGTCGAAGAATTCCCCGTGCAACACATCGATTCCGGACTCGGTGAGCCCGCCCGCGAGCACGGTCGCCATCCGGTGCGCGCGCAACGCGATCGTCCGCAGGCCTTCGGGACCGTGGTACACCGCGTACATCGACGCGATCACCGCGAGCAACACCTGCGCGGTGCAGATGTTCGAGGTCGCCTTCTCACGGCGGATGTGCTGTTCCCGCGTCTGCAACGCGAGCCGGTACGCGGGCGCGCCATCGGCGTCGACCGAAACGCCCACCAGGCGACCGGGCAACTGCCGCTCGAAACCCTTGCGCACCGCCATATACGCGGCGTGCGGACCACCGAAGCCCATCGGCACGCCGAACCGCTGCGTCGACCCGATGACGACGTCCGCGCCGATCTCACCGGGCGGGCGCAGCAGCGTCAGCGCGAGCGGGTCGGCCGCGACGACCACCGAGGCACCGCAGGCGTGCGCCTCCTCGATGACCCGCTCGTGGTCACGCACCGCGCCCGAGGCACCCGGGTAGGACAGCAGGATCCCGAAGAAGTCGCCGCCGAGGCCCAATCCCTGGATGCCCTGCGACAGGTCGGCGAGCACGATCTCGATGCCGAGCGGCTCGGCACGGGTGCGCACGACCTCGATGGTCTGCGGCAGCGTGTCCTCGTCGACGACGAACTTGACCGACTTCGACTTGCCCGCGCGGCGCACCAGTGTCATGGCCTCGGCCGCGGCGGTCGCCTCGTCGAGCATGGAGGCGTTGGCGATCGGCAGGCCGGTCAGGTCGGCGACCATGGTCTGGAAGTTGAGCAGCGCTTCGAGGCGGCCTTGCGAGATCTCCGGCTGATACGGCGTGTAGGCCGTGTACCAGGCCGGGCTCTCGAGCACGTTGCGGCGGATGACCGGCGGGGTGATCGTGTCGTGGTAGCCGAGCCCGATCATCTGGATCATGGGCCGGTTCGACGCGGCGAGCGCACGAAGTTCGGCCAGTGCCTGCGCTTCGGAAGCGGGCTCGGGAAGATGCATCTCCGGGGCCGGGTCACGCAGAGACGCGGGCACCGCACGCTCGGCGAGGTCGTCGAGCGAGCCGACGCCGATGACTTCGAGGATGCGGGCTAGTTCTTCGGGGCGTGGCCCGATGTGCCGGTCCGCGAACGGGGTTCCCTGCTCGAGCTCGGACAACGAGATACGGGCCATAACGACCTCCGGACGGCGGGGAAAGGGCCGGTTGGCCCTCCCCACTCTGTCCGTGTCCTTCGAGGACGCCTGAGAGTTTCACCCGAGGTTGAGCCGGGCTTGCACCGTCGGCGGGGTTACCCGGAGATACCCGGGCAATCCACTTTCCAGAGGCGTCTGACCCACGCGGTCCTTTGTGCCTGAGAGGTTCCGGGGAGGACTTGCTCCTTCGGCGCCGGGCTCAGTGTTCTGACCCGGGCTCTCCCGCGTGGGGTCGGCGACTACGAACGAGAGCCTACCCTGCGCGTGATCACCCCGTGCGGCGGGCGTTGCGTCGCTGGGTGAGCTCGTCGGGGGTCATGGTCTCGATGACACCGCCGTCGGCCCGCTCGGCGGGGAACTCGTGGATGGTGCCGCTGATCTCCTGCATCGCGCCGCTGACGGCGATACCGAAGACGCCCTGCCCGCCCTGCAGTAAATCAACGATCTCCTCGGGCGAGGTGCACTCGTACACCGTGGTCCCGTCGGAGAACAGCGTGACCTTGGCGAGGTCACGGACCCCGCGAACGCTCAGGTGGTCGACGGCGACCCGGATGTTCTGCAGCGAGACACCGGTGTCCAGCAGCCGCTTGACCACCTTCAAGACCAGGACGTCCTTGAAGGAGTAGAGCCGCTGCGAACCGGACCCGTGCGCGGTGCGGATGCTCGGCGCGACCAGCTTCGTGCGCGCCCAGTAGTCGAGCTGACGGTAGGTGATACCGGCGATCTGGCACGCGGCCGGACCGCGGTAGCCCACCAGCTCATCCGGCAACGAGGCATCCGGGAACAACTCACCCTGCTCGGCGACCTGGCTCGGCTCCGATGCGGAGTGCTGACCAGCCTCGACCACAGTATGCCTCCCCTCGCCCGACCTGGCGGCCGGCGAACACGCCGAGTATCCCCATGATCGGGACGCTCGGTACGGCAACACGCCACGACAGTCCCCAGGTGTCGAATCACATCGTGGCGATTTACCGCCTTTGACGGTAAGCCGCCGACCGGGGCCGGTCAACGCGACGCGCGGAGACCTCAAGCTTACATTGAGACTTTGCTACCCGGTTGCCTCGGTTACTCGGTCGTGTTAATTTTTACTCATGCAGATAACACCCGAGACGCAACCGGAGCTAGGCCTCTCCGTTACCGAACAGGCACGCCGCGCGCAGATCATCAGCGCCACCATCGCGACGATCGCCGAGCTCGGTTACCGCAAGACCTCCTTCGCCAAGATCAAGGAGCGGGCCGGCCTGTCGAGCACCCGCATCATCACCTACCACTTCACCAACAAGGCCGGGCTCATGCAGAACGTGCTCACCTCGGCCATCGCGCCGAAGGAGCAGTTCCTGGCCGACCGCGTCGCCGACCTCAAGGACCGGTCCGAACTGCTGCGCGCCTACATCGACACCGAGATCGAGTTCCTGCGCTCGCACCCGCAGTTCGTCCGTGTGCTCACCGAGCTCGCCGCGAACAGCGATGACGAGGACGGCTGGTTCATGACCGGCCCGATGATCGAGCAGCTGCGGACCGGCCGGATCGAACGGCAGTTGGTACAAGGCCAGAACGAAGGCGCGTTCGGGGCGTTCAACCCGAAGGTGATGGCGATGTCGATCGCGCAGGCCATCGACGGGGTCGCCGCCGCAGCCGCCGCGGACCCGGCCATCGACTACGACGCCTACGCCAAGGAGCTAGGCGACCTGTTCGTCAAGGCCACGCAAGCGTGAAGGCCCCCGGCACGCCAGGTGCCAGGGGCCTTACGCGATGTGAGTGCGGCTCAGGTGTCCGCGCCTCGGAAGTCTTCAGGGGACACGGAGTCGAGGAACTCGCGGAACTTCTCCACCTCGTCCTCTTGCTCGTCCGGGATGATCAGGCCTGCCTCTTCGAGCACGGAGTCCTCCGCGTGGATCGGCACGCCGATCCGCAACGCCAGGGCCACCGAGTCGCTGGGGCGGGCCGAAACCCGGATGTCGCCGTCGAACACCAGCTCCGCGAAGAAGGTGCCTTCGCGGAGGTCGGTGATGACGACCTGTTCCAGTTCCCTGCCGAGCGCACCGATGACCTCTTTGAGCAGGTCATGGGTGAGCGGGCGGGCGGGGCGGACTCCCTGTTGCTCCAAGGCGATCGCGGTGGCTTCGACCGAGCCGATCCAGATCGGCAGGTACCGCTCGCCTTCGGTCTCCCGCAGCAACAAGATCGGCTGATTCGCGGGCAGTTCGACCCGCACTCCGACGACGCGCATTTCGCTCATCGGGCCTCGCCTCCCTCTCCTGCACACGGGCTTCAGCGCTTCCTTGAGCGGCAAGCCTCGACTCCGTCGACGCTACCCGTCTTGGCGGCGCTGTGCTCGTCGTCCTGACCATCGGTGGGTTCACGCTACGCAAACCTGGGTATAACCGTACGGCATTGCCAGCCGCATATTCAGCCATTGACATAGGGCGTGACAACAGGCATGCGGAATTGACACTCCGCGCGCTGTTCAGCCGCCGGTGACGCCTCGTATGCCGGCTTTGACCAGCAGCGTGTGCAGCGCCACCGAGAGTGCGGCCAGCTCCTTGACCATCTCGTCCGCGCGTGCCTTCGCGTCGGCGTCACGGTGGCGATACACCGGGGTCACGATCTGTTCCAGCAGCCCGACTTCCCGGTCAGCGGAAGCCCGGAACGCGCGCAGATGCCTCGGCTCGATACCGAATTCGGTCATCGCCTTGACGGTCTTCGCGACCAGTACCGCGTCCGGGTCGAAGAAACCGGCCGCGCCGGGACGAATCAGGCCGAACTGCTGTAGTTCCGCGAGCATGGCCAGGTCGATCCCAGCCTGTGAGAGCAGTTCCTCCTGCGTCAGCCGGATCTCCCGCTCGGTGGCGAAATCGTCCGGCCCCGGCATGCGTGCGCCGAAATCCTCGTTCCCGCTCAGGTCGAGCGAGACGAGTTTGCGTGGCGGACGCGGACCGGACGTGAGGGACGCGGCCTCCGCGTTTCCGCGATCGGCCGCGTCCAGCTGCTCCTTGATGACCTTCAGCGGCAGATAGTGATCCCGCTGCGCGGACAGCACAAAGCGCAGGCGCTCCACGTCCGCCGCGGCGAACTGCCGGTAACCCGACGGGGTCCGGCCCGGCTGGACCAGACCCTCGGACTCCAGGAACCGGATTTTGGAGATGGTGACATCGGGGAAGTCTGAGCGCAGCTGCGCCAGCACGGCCCCGATGCTCAACCCATCGCGCTGTGGCCGCCCGGCCGCCGTCACTGCGCCCCCTGACCCCCGGTGCCGGAGCCGGTCAGGAAGACCAGGCGGAACTTGCCGATCTGGACCTCGTCGCCGCCGGTCAGCACGGCCTGGTCGACCGGCTCGCGGTTGACGTAGGTGCCGTTCAGGCTGCCGACGTCGATCACCACGAACTCGCCACCCTCACGCCGGAACTCGGCGTGGCGGCGGGAAACCGTGACGTCGTCGAGGAAGATGTCGCTGTCCGGGTGCCGTCCCGCGCTCGTGGTGTCCACGTCGAGCAGGAAACGCGAGCCCGCATTCGGGCCACGCTTCACGACGAGCAGTGCCTGGTTCGCGCGGAGCGCGTCCAGACCGGCATCCTGCGTCGCGGGGGCAGGCTGCGCCGCCGCCTGCTGACCCTCGACATCGGCCAGGAAGTCTGCGCGGAAGACAGACGTCCGCTCCGGAGAAGACTCCGGGGGAACGCCGGGTCCGTCGTTCGTGCTCACCTGAGCTCTCCTCACCAGCTGATGTTGCTTTGCCTCAAAAGAACGTGTGTGTGCAAACGTACCGTGCCTGATCGATCAGGGCTGCCGCGGCTCCCCCAACCGGACCCGCGGCCTCCCAGCCAGGCAAGATCGGCCGCTACTGCTTGGTCAACGCCTGGTAGGCCTCGGCTTCCAGGAGACTGTCGACACTCGTCGGGTCATCGAGTTTGATCTCGATGAGCCAGCCCTCGCCATAAGGATCGCTGTTGATCAGCTCGGGCTGGTCGGCGACGCCGTCGTTGACCGCGACGATCTCGCCGTCCAGCGGCGCGAACAGCTCGGAGACGCTCTTGGTGGACTCCACCTCGCCGAACGCGTCACCGGCGCTCACCTGCCTGCCGACCTCGGGCAGGTCGACGAAGACCACGTCGCCGAGCTGATCCTGCGCGTACTCGGTGATGCCGACGCGCACGGTCTCGCCGCGGGTCGCGACCCACTCGTGTTCTTCGGTGTAGCGGAGTTCTTCTGGAGTGGTCAAAGCCGCTCCCCTTTCGTGCTCTGACAACGGCTGGCGCGGAGTCTCTCACCTACGCCACGGCGGGCGCATCCCGATCCCCGTCGCCGCGCACGGCCCGCGCGCACTGGATGACGTAGAGGGCGCCGGACCAGACGTAGAGCACGCCACCCCAGGTGGTGAAGGCGTACGCGATCGGGCGGCAGAAGGCGGCCAGATCCGAGGCGCCGGTGGTCAACAGCAGGAAGGGGAAGGCGTACATGAGCACGAACGTCGCACCCTTGCCGATGTACGTGACCTCGGGCGGCGCGAAGCCGTTGCGGCGCAGCACCAGCACGCAGACGGCGAGCACGGCCTCGCGCAGCACCAGCGGGGCCACCACCCACCACGGGACGATGTCGCGGATCAGGAAGGCGACGAGGGTCGCGAGGATGAACAGCCGATCGGCGGCCGGGTCCAGCAGCTGGCCCAGCCTGCTCATCTGGTTGAGCCAGCGGGCGAGCTTGCCGTCCAGCCAGTCGGTCAGCGCGCTGAACATGAGCACCGCGAGCGCCCAGCCGTCTTCCTCAGGCCCCAGCAGGAGCCAGAGGAAGACGGGGACGAGCGCGAGGCGCAGGATGGAGAGCAGATTCGGGACGTTGAACGCCTGCCGAAGCAGTGACGGCTCTTCAGGGGTGGTGCTCACCCGCTCAGCCTAGTGTCCCGGCATCAGCTCGCGCGGCGGTGGCTCCAGCCCCTGCGGGCCAGCTCAGCGCGGGTGAGGGCCTGCGGCCTGCCGCGATTGTCGGTGCCGACCCAGCGCGGGCGGCCGGACGGCGCCTCGAGCACGAAAGGGCGGCCGTGGCTCCACACGACGGAGCAAGGGTCTGTAGGCGGGTTGTCTGCGGCGGGGACTTCGGAGTTACTCATGGCTCTCACGGGTCGGGGACGGCGGGTTACTCACCTTCCTTGTCGGCAGCCGTGGCCGGATCGTTAGCCCCGGCGCGCGGATTTCACCCTTTAGGACAACGCGATTCACCCAGTCGACAGTCCACAGTGGACTCTTGGCCGGTGTCGCCGGAGGTCACCGCGGCGAGCGGCTCCTCCGGCCCACCGGGTACCCTCGTCGTCTTCGGTTCACACCACGCGGGAGGGTGGCATGACGCACGGACGCGCCGTTCTGGCGTGCCTCGCGCTGGCCGCGCTCGCGACGGGCTGCTCCGGCGATCCCGCACCGGCGCCTGCTCCGTCCCTCGTTCCCGCGCCGGTGACAACCTCCGCTTCTTCCCCGCCGTCGCTGCCGCCCATCCCCTCGGAGACGAGCGCGCCCGCGGCGAAGCCACCCAAGACGACCGCGCCGCCCGCCGACGGCACCTGCGGCACCGTGGCCGCCGCCAGCGGGCTGACCCTGCAGGTGCTCGGCGGGCAGGCTGGCGGCGTCGACTGCGCGACCGGCAAGAAGATCGTCGAGCGGTTCCAGCGCAAGATCGCGGGCAAGCAGACGGCCGAGTCGAACGAGCCGGTCAGCGACACGGTCGACGGCTGGCTCTGCGTGTCCGGCGCGCCCGCCGCGCAGGGCGGCACCACCTGCAGCAAGGACAACGCGACCGTGCTCGCCGCGGTCGTCCCCACCGAGTAAGTCACTTTCACCGAGAAGGGCACATGTCCAGAGTCACCGTGTTCTGCCTGCTCGCCGCATCACTGACGCTCACCGCGTGCGGCAACGACAGCACGCCGCCGCCCGCGGCGCCCTCGCCGTCGGCCGTGGCCGCCGCTCCCCCCGCCGGCCCGGCGCCCAGCCCCGCCGCGAACCCGGCGGCCGCGGGCACCCAGTGCGGCGAGGTGCCCGCCAAGGACAAGCAGGCCAAGGTGACCATCCGCGGCGGAGCGGTCGACTGCGCACAGGCGGCCCAGGTCGTCACGGAGTACTTCCAGAAGCTCACCCCGGCCGAGGCGAAGTCGCCGCAGGGCCCCGGCCCGATCGCGGTCGGCGAGTGGACCTGCGGCAGCGGTCCCAACGACCCGGTGACCACCTGCTCGACCGAGGACGACCGTCAGGTCGAAGGCACCGTCGCCTGAGGGGTCGTGAGTGGTACGGCCGGTTAGAACCGGTCATACCACTCACGACCTCTTTTCTCACGCGACGTTTACCAGTTTCTCCGAGCGCTTGCGTGTCAGGAGGTAGGCGGCGATCGCGGCGGGCACGAACATCACCGAGCCGTAGATCCCGGCCGGGACCGCCATCGGCTCACTCCCGAGCACCGACACGGCGACCGTGATGGCCAGTGCGGCGTTGTGGATGCCGATCTCCATGGCCGACGCGATCGCCTGCCGCCGCTCCACCCGGAGCAGCCGCGGAACGCCGTAGCCGACAGCCAGGCTGAGCACGGAAAGCAGCAGCGCCACCGGGCCGAGCGTGTCGCTGTTGGCCAGCAGCAGCTTGAAGTTGCCGACGATCGAGAACGTGACCGCCAGCGCCAGCACGACGACGGACGCGATCTTGACCGGCTTCTGCATCCGCTCGGTCCAGCCGATGTAGCGGCGGCGGACCCACATGCCGATCGCCACCGGGACCAGCACGACCGCGAACACCTGCAGCAGCTTCGCAGGCTGCAGCCCGATCGACGCGTCGTCGGCCATGAACCGGGCCACCGCCAGCGCCACCACCAGCGGCAGGGTGAACACCGCGAGCACGGAGTTGATCGCGGTCAGGGTGATGTTCAGCGCGACATCACCGCCCGCGAGATGGCTGAACAGGTTCGCCGAGGTCCCGCCGGGCGAGGCGACGAGCAGCATCATGCCGACCGCCAGCACGCCGTTGAGCCCGAACAGCACCACCAGCCCGTAGCAGATGGCGGGCAGCACGACGATCTGGCAGGTCAGCGCCACGATGGCGGCCTTCGGGTATTTCACCACCCTGGCGAAGTCGGCGACGGTCAGCGATAGCCCGAGCCCGAACATCACCAGCGCGAGCGCCGCCGGCAGGAAAATCGAGAAGATCTGCGAACCCATCCGAACCTCCGCGAGCGCTTAGGCGAGAACCGGCTGCCAATGCTGCCCTCGCGGAGGTGGAACTATTCTCCTTTTGTGCGGCGATGTCTGATTTGTAACCTTCGCGCTTGGGTCGTGAGTGATATGACCGGTTAGAACCGGCGATACCGCTCACGAGTCCTTGAAGTCCTCCTCGCGGAACTCGCCCGCCGGGCGGAGGTCGGCGTCGCCCGCTCGGTTGCGGAGCTCGACGCGGCGGATCTTGCCCGAGATCGTCTTGGGCAGCTCCGCGAACTCGAGGCGTCGGATTCGCTTGTAGGGAGCCAAATGCTCGCGGCAGAAGGCCAGGATCGACTGGGCCGTCTCGGCGGTCGGCGCATGGCCCGCCGCGAGGACCACGAAGGCCTTCGGGACCGCGAGGCGGATCGGGTCGGCGGCCGGGACCACCGCGGCCTCGGCGACCGCGTCGTGTTCGAGCAGGACGCTCTCCAGCTCGAAGGGCGAGATCCGGTAGTCGGACGCCTTGAAGACGTCGTCCGTGCGGCCGACGTAGGTGATGTAGCCGTTCGCGTCGACCGAACCGACGTCGCCCGTGTGGTAGTAGCCGCCCGCGAACGCGGCCGAGGTGCGCTCGTCGTCATCGGCGTACCCGGTCATCAGGCCGACCGGACGCTCCGAGAGGTCAAGGCAGATCTCGCCCTCGGAGGCCACTTCGCCGCTCACCGGGTCGACCAAGGCCACCTTGAACCCGGGCAGCGGACGGCCCATCGAGCCGGGCACGACGTCCTGACCAGGCGTGTTGGCGATCTGGACGCTGCTCTCCGTCTGGCCGAAGCCGTCGCGGATGGTCACCCCCACGCCTTGCGCACCTGGTCGATGACCTCGGGGTTCAACGGCTCCCCCGCGCCGACCACCTTGCGCGGCGGCGCCTTCAACGCCGTCAGATCGGCTTGGATGAGCATCCGCCACACCGTCGGCGGCGCGCAGAAACTCGTGATGCCGCACCGGTCCATCTGCGCCATCAACGCGGCCGCGTCGAAGCGGGTGTAGTTGTACAGGAACACCGTCGCCTCGGCGTTCCACGGCGCGAAGACGTTGCTCCACGCGTGTTTCGCCCAGCCAGGCGAGGAGATGTTGAGGTGTACGTCGCCGGGTTCGAGGCCGATCCAGTACATTGTGGACAGATGGCCGACCGGATAGGACACCTGGGTGTGCCGCACCAGCTTGGGTTTCGCGGTCGTGCCTGACGTGAAGTACAGCAGGAGCGCATCGTCGGCCTTGGTCGGGCCGTCCGGAGCGAATTCCGCCGACGCGTCAAGAGAATCCGCGTAGGACACCCAGCCGTCGACCGGCTCACCGACCGCGATCCGGGTGTAGTCACCCGCGACCGTCGCGAACTTCGAGGTGTCCTCCGCGCGGATGACCACGTGCTTGGCCGCGCCCCGCTCGACGCGGTCGGTCAGGTCGGCGGGCCCGAGCAGGGTCGACGCCGGGATGATGACCGCGCCGAGCTTGATCGAGGCGAGGATCGTCTCCCACAGCTCACCCTGGTTGCCCAGCATGAGGATCAGCCGATCCCCACGCCGGACACCCAGTGACCGCAGCCAGTTCGCGACCTGGTCGGAGCGCCGCGCCATCTCCGGGAACGTCCAGCGGTTCTCGGAGCCGTCCTCTTCCACGATCCAGAGCGCGTACCGTCCGGCGTTGGCCGGGTCGCGGGCGATCTCGTCGAACCAGTCGAGCGCCCAGTTGAACTCCGTGAACCGCGGCCATTCGAAGTCCCGATAGGCCGTGTCGTAGTCCTCGCGGTGCGCCAGCAGATAATCCCTCGCCGCACGGAACACGCAGATCTCCCTTACTCGCCCTTGTACTCGGGTGCCCTTCGCTCCATGAAGGCCTGTACCGCTTCGGCCAGGTCCTTGCTCGGCAGGAACGCCGAGTTCCAGGCGCCGACGTACCGCAGGCCGTCGGCGATCTGACGCTCGGTGTTGACCGAGAGCACGTCCTTCACACCCTGCACCACGAGAGGCGGGTTCGCAGCGATGTCGGCGGCGAGTTGCCGCGCGGCCGCGAGCGAGGCCTCCTGGTCCGGGTAGACGTCGTTGACGAGACCGATCTTCTCGGCGCGCGCGGCGTCGATGTCCTTGCCGGTCAGCGCCAGCTCACGCAGGTGACCCTCGCCGATGATGGGCGCGAGCCGCTGCAGGCTGCCGAGGTCGGCCACGATGGCGACCTTGACCTCGCGGACGCTGAACTTCGCGTCGGCGCTGGCCACCCGGACGTCCGCGGCGGCGATCACGTCGACGCCACCGCCGATGCACCAGCCGGAAATGGCCGCGATGACCGGTTTGCGGCACCGCGCGACCGCGGTGACGCTCTCCTGCAACTCACGGAGATG
Organism: Amycolatopsis sp. NPDC059657; assembly: GCF_042734395.1. Taxonomy (NCBI): domain Bacteria; kingdom Bacillati; phylum Actinomycetota; class Actinomycetes; order Pseudonocardiales; family Pseudonocardiaceae; genus Amycolatopsis; species Amycolatopsis sp. NPDC059657. The sequence continues at coordinate 29,341 of NZ_JBHWEB010000072.1, forward strand.
GCCGAGGAAGTCCGTGCGCGGGCCCGCGAGCGACTCGCCGCCGAGGATCGGCGCCCAGCTCGGCATCATGGCTGGCAGGTCGAGGCCGTAGGAGAAGTGCTGGCCGCTGCCGGTCAGCACCACCGCGCGCACCTCGGGGTCGGCGTCGAGCGCGCCGAACACGATCGGCAGCTCACGCCAGAAGTCCGGGCCCATGGCGTTGCCCTTGGACGGGCCGAGCAGGGTCACTTCGGCGACATGGCCGGTCACCTCGACCTTGAGCGAGACAAGATCGGGCAGCTTTGCGGTAGCGGTCATGACTGTCATCTTGACTCATCCGGTTGACACCGTGCCAACTTGGTCAGGGCATGATTTCCTGGAGGGTAGGAACGAGGGGAGTTCGGATGACTGTCACGACATTGACTCAGTTCCCGCGGCGACGGCGGCGTTCCGCCAAGCGGAATCGCCCGATCGAACTGTCCGGCTCCTTCACCCACCAAGGGCACCGGCTGCACTACACCGAGTACGGCAGCGGACCCCGCGTCGTGGTGCTGATGCACGGCATCATGCTGACCAGGCGGATGCACGCGCCGCTGGCCAGGCGCCTCGCCCGCGAGGGCTTCCGGGTGATCACCATGGACCTGCTCGGGCACGGCGAGTCCGAGCGGCCACCCGAGTCATGGCACTACTCGATGACCGCGTTCGGCGAGCAGGCGATCGCGCTGCTCGACCATCTCGACATCGACCAGGCGGTCATGGGCGGCACCTCGCTGGGCGCGAACGTCTCGCTCGAGGTCGCCGTCGCCGCGCCGCAGCGGCTGCACGGCATGGTCGTCGAGATGCCGGTGCTCGACAACGCCATCGTCGCGGGCCTGCTCGTGTTCGGCCCGCTGCTGCTGGCCGCCCGATTCGTCCCGATCAGCGTGCGCGCCGTGGCGCTGGCGGCGAGCCTCGTGCCACACGGCAGCCAGTGGATCGACGTCATCACCGACACCCTCGAGCAGGAGCCGGCGGGCATGGCCGCGCTGCTGCACGGAGTGCTCTTCGGCCGGACCGCGCCAGCCAAGTCGATCCGCAAGCAGATCACGGTGCCGACGCTGGTCATCGGGCACCAAGGCGACCCGATCCACCCCTTCGGCGACGCGGACACGCTCGCCGCCGACATGCCGCACGCGGAGTTCATCCAGGCCCGCAGCCCGGTCGAACTCCGCATGGACCCGCAGCGGCTCTCCACCGCCATTGCGTCTTTTTGCGGCCGTTGCTACGAAATCGACGAAAGCCAAGCCGTATAGGTCGTTATACAATGGGGTCGTGAGTGCTTTGGCCGGTTAGAACCGGCCGTACCACTCACGCCCCAAAAGCTTGGGCTCGCGAAGGGAGCTCCACCAGGTCCAGTGAGGCGCTCTCAAGCCTCGGGCGGATGTGAAGTGAGGGGGCCGTTGGGTGCTTAGTACGCACTCGGAGGCACCCTCGCTTCACGATGGGCTCGCGAGTGGGCGTCGCCCCGGACTTCCGATGTGGCCCTGGCGCGGGGTCGTGAGTGCTTTGGCCGGTTAGAACCGGCCGTACCACTCACGACCCCAAGCGAGGCTCAGACGAGGCCCGCGACCGGGCCGATGACGATCACCGCGGGCGGGCGTACCCCCGCGGCCTTCGCTTCGGCGGCCACGACGTCCAATGTGGACTTGAGGACGCGCTGGGTGCGCATGGTGCCGTCTTCGATGATGGCCACCGGGGTGTCCGACGGACGGCCGCCGTCGAGCAGTGCCTCGGCGAACTGCGGCAGCCGCTCGACGCCCATCATCAGCACGATCGTGCCCTTGAGCTTCGCCAGCGCCGCCCAGTCGGTGAGCGAGGCCGCGTGGTCCGGCGCGACGTGCCCCGACACGACCACGACCTCGTGCGCGACGCCGCGGTGTGTCACCGGGACGTTCGCGATCGCGGGGACGGCGAACGCGCTGGTGATGCCGGGGACCATGGTCACCGGGATGCCCGCGTCGACGCAGGCGAGGTACTCCTCGAAGCCGCGGCCGAACAGGTACGGGTCGCCGCCCTTGAGCCGGACGACGAACTTGCCCGCCTTCGCGGCCTCGATGATGGTGCTGTTGATCACTTCCTGGCTCGCGGCCCTGCCGTACGGGATCTTCGCCGCGTCGACGATCTCGACCTCGGGGGCGAGTTCGTCGAGCAGCTCGCGCGGGGCGAGCCGGTCGACCACCACGACGTCCGCGCGCGCCAGCAGCCTGCGGCCGCGCACGGTGATCAGCTCGGGGTCACCCGGTCCCCCGCCGACCAGCGCGACACCCGGCAGCTCCTCCGGGGCGACACGGCCGTCCTCGATCGTGCCCGCGCGCAGCCCGTCGAGGATGCTGTCGCGGACCGAGGCCGACCGCAGCGGCGTGCCGCCGGAGAGCACGCCCAGCAGCAGCCCGCCGTGGCGGCCGGACGCCGGGGTGACGGCCGTGCCCTGGGTGCCGTCGTCTGCGCGGACGCAGAACACGCGTGCGCGCTCGGCTTCCGCGCAGACGGCGGCGTTGACCTCGGGGTTGTTGGTACAGGCCAGCGCGTACCAGGCGTCGGCGAGGTCGCCGTCTCGATAAGCCCGCTCATGCCAGACGATCTCGCCGGCGTCGGCCATCGCGCTCACCGACGGCGTGGTCTCCGGGGAGACGACTTCGACGCGTGCGCCCGCGCCGACGAGCCGGGGCAGCCTGCGCTGCGCGACGGTTCCACCGCCGACCATCACGACACGGCGGCCGGTCAGGTCGAGCCCGGACAGATAGTGGGGATCATCTGGCATGGCGAACAGCATGCCTGGCCAGCGCCCGCCGCGCACCAGCAGGTGCGCCTTCTCACGGGTACGGCAGCAGCGCCATCTCCCGCGCGTTCTTGATCGCGACGGCCACCTGCTTCTGCTGCTGCGGCGTCAGCCCGGTGACCCGCCGCGCGCGGATCTTGCCTCGGTCGGAGATGAACTTGCGCAGGAGGTTCACGTCCTTCCAATCCACTTCGGACACACCCTCGGCGATGAGCAGGTTCCGCTTGCGCTTCAGCTGCCTGGGTTCCTTCTTCATCGGCCTCACCAACTCGACTTCGAGACGCCGGGCAGCTCGCCGTTGTGCGCGGCCTGCCGCATGCGGACACGGGACAGCCCGAATTTGCGCAGGTAGCCGCGCGGGCGGCCGTCGGCGGCGTCGCGGTTGCGCACCCGGGTGGCGCTGGCGTCCCTCGGCATCTTCTGCAGCGCGGAAACGGCGGCGTTCTTCTCTTCGACGGACGAGCGGGGCGACGCGATGACGGCCTTGAGCTCGACGCGGCGCTCGGCGTGGCGGGCCACGATCACCTTGCGCTGCTCGTTCTTCGCGATCTTGGACTTCTTCGCCATCAGCGCTCCTCCTTGAAGTCGACGTGCTTGCGCACGACGGGGTCGTACTTCTTCAGCACCATGCGGTCGGGGTCGTTGCGCCGGTTCTTCTTGGTCACGTACGTGAACCCGGTGCCCGCGGTGGACCGCAGCTTGATGATCGGCCGGACGTCGTTGCTCTTGGCCATCAGAGCTTCACCCCCTTCGCGCGCAGCTCGGCGACGACCGCCTCGATGCCGCGCTTGTCGATGGTCTTCATGCCCTTGACGGACAGCCGCAGCCGGATCCAGCGGTTCTCGCTGGCCAGGAAGTAGCGGTGGACCTGCAGGTTCGGCTCCCAGCGCCGGGACGTCCTGCGATGCGAGTGCGAGACCTGCTTGCCGTAGCCCGGCTTGCGGCCGGTGACCTGGCACACGGCGGACACATGCCCTCCCAAGTTGGTAGTGGTTATCGTTTTCATCTACTCTACACGCGTGATCGAAAACCAGCGAGTGCCCCTCGTCCTCATCAGCGGCCTGTCCCCCGGCAGCGGCACCCTCGCCGCACTGCTGCGCACCGAAGGCACCGCGGTCGTCCACCACAACCTGCGCGAGATCACCTCCGGTGTGGTGCGCCGCCGCGTCCAGCTGGGCGGCCGGGACCAGACGACCACGCTCGAACTCGCGCACGGCTGCGTGTCCTGCACCCTGCGCGAGGACCTGCTTCCTTTGCTGCGCAAGCTTTCCCGGATGCCGCAGGTGACCAGGATCGTGCTCAAGCTCGACGAGGCCATGGAGCCCGAGCCGGTCGGCTGGGCGCTGCGCAACGTCCTCGTCGGCGAGACCCCGGTGATCGACGACGTCGAGCCGGTCGGCGTGTTCACCGTCGTCGACTGCGAGAGCTGGCTTGACGACGTCTCCGGTGACGACCTGCTCGGCGAGCGTGGCCTGCTCGCCAGTCCCGAAGACGAGCGCACGGTCGCGCAGGTCGCGCTCGCCCAGGTCGAGGCCGCGGACGTGCTCGTGCTGAGCGGCGCCGCCCCCGACGCCTGGACCGCGGCCAAAGCGTCGGCCATCCTCGACCGCGTCGCGCCGTCGATCCCGCGCGTCGAACTGTCCACTCTGGACTCCACGACCGTGCTCGGCCTGGTGCCCGCCGACGCGCGCCGTGGCGCCGTGACCGACATGCACGGCGCGCTGCTGCGTGGTCAGCCGCCACTGCACACCGACTGCGGGATCGCGCTGCTGACGTTCACCGCGCAGCGCCCGTTCCACCCGGAACGCCTGCACGAGGCCATCGACGTGCTGCTCGACGGCGTCATCCGCACGCGGGGCCGCGCCTGGGTGGCGAGCCAGCCGGACGTGGCGTTCTGGATCGAGTCGGCCGGAGGCGGGCTCGGTATCGGGCACGCCGGGCCGTGGCTCGCCGCCGACGACGGCCCCGACTGGGCGGACGTCTCCCCCGAACGCCGGACGCTGGCCTCGCTGCGCTGGCATCCGGAGCACGGTGACCGCGCGCAGGAGATCGTGGTCGTCACCGACCGGGCGACCCCCGACGAGGTCGAGGCCGCGCTCACCGGCGCGCTGCTGACCGACGAGGAACTCGCCGCAGGGCCGCCCGCGTGGCAGTGCTACCCCGACCCCTTCGGCTCATGGCACGAAGAACCGTGCGAGGACACCGAAGAAGACCTGCAGCCCGTTTCGAACCGAAAGGAAGAAAACCAGTGAAACCCGGCATCCACCCCGACTACCACCCCGTGGTCTTCAAGGACACGGCCAGCGGGGACGCGTTCCTGACCCGCTCGACCATCACGTCCGAGCACACCATCGAGTGGACGGACGGCAACACCTATCCGCTGGTGAACGTCGAGGTCAGCGCCTCGTCGCACCCGTTCTGGACCGGCACGGCCCGCGTCATGGACACCGCGGGCCAGGTCGAGAAGTTCCACCGCCGGTACGGGAGGCGCAAGTAATGGCCGTGCCCAAGCGCAAGATGTCGCGCAGCAACACCCGCTCCCGCCGCGCGCAGTGGAAGGCCGCCGTGCCGGACCTGGTGCCGATCAAGGTCGACGGCGTCGAGCAGCTCGTGCCGCGACGGCTGATCAAGCATTTCCAGCGGCTCGCCAAGTGACCACGCCGGTCACGGTGCTCTCGGGCTTCCTCGGCGCCGGCAAGACGACGCTGCTCAACCACGTGCTCGCCAACCGCGGCGGGCTGCGGGTCGCGGTGATCGTGAACGACATGAGCGAGATCAACATCGACGCCGCGCTCGTCCGCTCCCGCACCGAGGAACGCCTGGTCGAGATGACCAACGGGTGCATTTGCTGCACCCTGCGGGAGGACCTGCTCGACGAGGTGGCGCGGCTGTGCGCCGAAGACCGGTTCGACTACCTGCTCATCGAGTCGAGCGGGATTTCGGAGCCGATGCCGGTCGCGGCGACGTTCAGCTTCCTGGACGTCGCCAGGCTCGACACCATGGTCACCGTGGTCGACGCGGTGCGGTTCCTCGCCGAGCTGGCCGCGGGCGACTCGCTGACCGAGCGGCGGCTCGACCAGTACGACGGCGATACCCGCACGGTCAGCGATCTGCTGATGGACCAGGTCGAGTTCGCCGATGTGCTCCTGCTCAACAAGACCGACCTGGTCCCGGTGTCCGAAGTGGACCGTCTGGTGGCGACACTGCGGCGGCTCAACCCGGCCGCGCGGGTGCTGGTCTCCAGTCACGGCAAGGTGCCGGTCGAGGAGGTGCTCGGCACCGGCCGTTACGACGAGCTCCGCGCGCAGGAGGCGCCGGGCTGGGTGGCCGAGCTCAACGGGGACCACGTGCCGGAGACCGAGGAGTACGGCATCTCCAGCGTGGTCTTCCGCGCCGACCGGCCGTTCGACCCAGGTCTGCTGTGGACGTTCGTGAACTCCTTGGACGCCGAGGAGTTCGGCACCATCCTGCGGTCGAAGGGCTTCTTCAGCCTGGCCTCACGGCCCGGTGTGCTCGGCCTGTGGTCACAGGCGGGCTCGGTCGCCCGGTTCGAACCGCACGGCGTCTGCCAGGCCCCTCGGCAGGAGCTGGCGTTCATCGGCACCGGGCTGGACAAACCGGGCCTGCTCGGCGCGCTGGCCGGCTGCCTGATCGGGGACGACCTCTTCCCGGAGTGGGACGCCCCGCACATCCACTAGTGGTCGTCGTAGTGGTCGCCGTGGAGGGCGTGGCGGTGGCCGTCGTGCAGGTAGTCGACGTGGTCGCCGTGCGGGACGGCGGTGTGGCCACAGCCCTCGCCGTGCACGTGGTCGTGTGCCTCGTGCACGGCGTGGTCGGCGGGCTCGCACTCGTCGTAGTGCCCGTCGTGCGCGCGGTGCAGGTGGCCGTCGTGCACGTAGTCGACGTGATCACCGTGCGGTGCGGCGACGTGGCCGCAGCCGTCGCCGTGCTGGTGCGGGTGGTCGGTGTGCGCCGCGTGCGTGAGCGTCATGGCGAGCTGGCCCCTTTCTGTCCGAAGTGGACGCGACGCTAGCAGCAGAAGATCGACTTTTCCGGCCGATACCCGACGCTCTCACCCTTCCGTGCGACACCGCGCGCGCCTCTTCCGCGTGAACGCCACTTTCGCGACCTTCAACGTTGCGGAAGTGGCGTTCACGTCGTCGTCGGTGCCTCGGGCGGGGTGTAGAGGGCGCCCAGGAATTCGAGGAGGAGGCGTTCACGCAGGCGGGCGGGCGCGGTCGCGAGCAGCGCGTTGATCGGGGCCATCCGCTCGGGCAGCCCGGCCGCTCCCCCGAGCCCCGCGGCGGCGAGCAGTCCGGCGAACTGCTCCGGTGTCAGCGAATCCGGATCCAGCGCGGCGACGAACGCCGCCACGTTCTCGTCGACGACCACCGGCCCCGCGACACGCGCGGCCGTGACCGACGCGGCGAAGTCGTCGAGGAATTCCGTTTCGTGGCCACGATTGGCCGCCGTGATCGTCAGGTGCAGGTTCACCGGCGACGACAGATGCGCGAACTGCGGCTGGACGTACCAGCCACGCGCCTTCATCTCGTCGGCCACGGTGAACAGGTCGAAGTCCTCGCCGTCGGCGACGATCGACAGCAGCGTCGAATCCGGCGAGCCGAGCACACGCAGGCCGTCGATCGCGTCGACCCCGGCGCGGATCGCGCGGACGGCGTCACGGGCGGCCGCGGCCAGCTTCTCGTAGCCGTCATCGCCGATGTGGCGCAGCACCGCCCAGGCCGCCGCGAGCGGGCCACCCGACCGGGTGCTCTGCAGGGTGGTGTTGAGCATCGTGTAACCCGGCCAGTCCGCGCTCGCGAAGTACTGCGAGCGGCGCAGTGAAGCGTTGGCGTGCAAGAGAACCGACACGCCTTTCGGGCAGTAGGCGTACTTGTGCAGGTCCACCGACATGCTGGTGACGCCGTCCACCCGGAAGTCGAACGGCGGCACCGGCTCGCCCAAGCGCTTCAGGTACGGCAATACCCAGCCGCCGATGCACGCGTCCACGTGCATCCGGACGCCGCGCGCCGACGCGGCGGCGGCGATCTCCGGGATCGGGTCGACCACACCGTGCGCGTAGGACGGGGCGCTGGCGACGACCAGCACGGTGGTCTCGTCGATCGCGGCCGCCATCGCGGCGGGGTCGGCGCGGAACCCCGCGTCGACCGGCACCGCGATCACGCGGACGCCGAAGAAATGGGCCGCCTTCAGGAAAGCCGCGTGCGCGGTGACCGGCAGCACCACCGACGGCGCCGAGATCTCCGGGTGCGCGTCGCGCGCGGCCAGTACAGCGAGCATGCACGACTCTGTCCCGCCGGAGGTCACCGAGCCGACCTCGCCGCCGAGCAACGCGATCGCGGCCGCGACCAGGTCGTTCTCCATGCGCAGCAGGCTCGGGAACGCGGTCGGGTCGAGCCCGTTGGCCGATGAGGCCATGGCGTGCGCGGACGCGGCGAGTTCGTCGACACCAGCGAGCCCGCTGTCGTAGACGTAGGCCAGCGTGCGGCCGCCGTGCGTGGGCAGGTCGCCCGCGCACAGGGCCTTGAGCTCGGCGAGCACGTCGTCAGGCACTGATGTGCTCCTCCAGCACTGAACGGCGCAGCAGCGGGATACCCGCCGAGATCAGGATCGCGGGCAGCACGCTCACGCCGAGCAGAATCGCGGTGATCGCGCTGTCCGGCTGGGTGACGACCGTTTCGGCGTCACTCGAGAGGTACCCGCCCGCAGCGAGCACACCGCTGAACAGGAACGGCCCGACGGCGAGGCCGAGCGTCTCCGAGGCCGTCCAGACACCGGCGGCGATGCCCGCGCGGGTTGCGCCGGTGCGCTCCTCCTCCGCGCTGATCAGGTCGGGCAGGATCGCGAGCGGGAACACGGAGATGCCCGCGTAGCCGACCCCGGCCAGCGCCGCGAAGAAGAGCGAGAGCCACACGGGGAACGCCAGTCCGCCGAGCAGGCCGACGAGCGCGACGCCGAAGATGGCCGTCGCGATGCGGAATCCGGCGAGCTTGCCCCAGCGCGAGCCGATGATCGGCCAGACCGGCATCATCCCCAGCGCGGGCAGCACGAACACGGCGAAGATGACCGTGCGATAGCCGGAGCTGCCGAGGATGTGCGAGGCGTAGTAACTGATCCCGGCGAGCACGGTGCCGATGCCCAGCGCCTGCACGAAATAGACGCCGAGCAGCCAGCGGAACGGCCGCCAGCCCGCGACCGTGCGGACGAGTTCGCGGAAGCTCACGGTGTTCGGGCGCAGTGAGCCGACCGGCGCGCCCTTCAGCCCGAAGTACACGACCAGCGTGCCGCCGAGCGTCACGAGCCCCATGACCACGCCCATGACCCGGTAGCCACCGGCGCCGCCGATGAGATCGGTGATCGCGGGCGCGCCGCCACCGGCGACGAGGATCGCGACGGCGAGGAAGCCGATCCGCCAGCTCGTCAGCTTGGTCCGTTCGGCGGGTGATTCGGTGAGTTCGGCGGGCAGCGCGTTGAACGGCACCTGGAAGAACGCGTATGCGGTGGCGCACAAGAAGAACGTGATGACCACATAGGTCGCGTCGAGCGCCGGCTTGCCGAAGCCGGGGTGCCCGAACATCAGCGCGAACAGCACCGCGACGCCGATGCCGCCACCGAGCAGGAACGGCCGCCTGCTCCCCCGTTTCACCAGGCTGGCGTCCGACAGCCTGCCCGCGATCGGGTTGAAGACGACATCCCATGCCTTCGGCACCAAGACGATCAGGCCGGCCGCCGCGGCGGGCACGGCCATCGTGTCCGTGAGGTAGGGCAGCAGGAGCAGGCCTGGCACGGTGCCGAAGGTCCCGGTGACGAACGAGCCGAACGAGTAATTCAACCTCGTGCTTGCTGGCAGCGCCGCCATGGTCCTCCTGTCGCGGGTCACCCCGAATCTCCAGGAGATCAGTACTGGAGCTTCGCCTCCACCGGATAGTGGTCGGAGGGAATCGTGCCACCGTCGTAATGCACCACTCGTACCGGGCCGACCCCGGCGGGTACGCGGCCGGACACGGAGCCGATGTAGTCCAGCGCGTCGCGGTACCCGGCGGGCGCGGCCTTGGGGTTGGTCACGGCGTCGTAGGTGTAGCCGTCCGCTGTCCTGAGTGTGCCGCCGAGCGCGGCCTCGCCCTGCTGGACCTGGGTCCGGCCTTGCGCGTCCGTGCGCCGCTGCCCGGCGAAATACTCGATGTTCAGGTCGCCCGCGATGCCCACCGGCTCGTCCGCCGGTGCGTATTTCGCGACCAGGTCTCGGAGTTCGGCCAGCTGGGCCATCCGGGTCTGGTGTGCCTTCGGCAGTGTCTCGGGGCCTTCGTCGGCCTGCATGTGGGTGCCCGCGATCCACAGCGGACGGCCGTTCGCCGCGATCCGGACGAGCGCGGCGCCCTTGTTGGACCAGTTGTCCCAGGTGCCGCTCAAGGAGTTGCGGTAGACGAGCTGGTGCTTCTCGGTAATGGGATATTTGCTCAGCACTGTGACGCCGCCGCTGATGATGAACGGCGATGACGAGCAGTTGCCGTCGACCGTCGTCCAGCCCGACGAGGTCGAGCAGTACTGCCCGACGAGCGGGGTCTGGTGCGGCCACGTGTTGGCGAGCCGTGCGCGCAGATCCTCGGCCTGTGCGCTGAACGCCTCCGAGAGCACGACGACGTCGGCGTCCCGCGCGCGGATGACGGACTCGGCGGCGCGGGCCCTGGCCTCCTTGTCGGAGGTGTTCGGGTTCGCGATCCACGGCAGCTGCCAGAGGTTGAACGCCAAGACGTTCAGCTCGCCCGCCGCGTGCGCGGGCATCGCGAAGCCGAACAGGGCAGCTGTGACGCTGAGAACGACCGCGCCGAGCACACCGAGTTTCCGCACAAAATCCCCTTTACGACACTATGAACGCGCGAGACGCGCCGCTGAACGAGCTGATCGCGCCGTTCCAGCCGTTCTTCCAGTCCCCGAAGTGCACCACGCGATATTTGCCCGCCGGGGCATTCGGCGGGACATCCCAGGTAATGGTGGCTTTCGAATCGGCGACGCCGGTGCGGGTCCACCGGTATTTCGTGTCCCAGTCGCCGTCGTCGGCGTGGCGGACCCACTGGCCGCCGTCGTAGCGCTGGACCTCGAAGAACGTCGGGCGGAGCTTGTTCTTCGGGTGCCCGGTGACGAACTCGACGGTGACCGTGTCCCCGCGCCGGTACGTCGCGGCGGCGTCGGTGAGCACGTCGCCGAAGTTCTTGAGCAGCGGCGGGCTGTCGAAGACCACGCCGGTCTGGAAGTTGATCAGCTTGCCGCGCAGGTCACGCGGCACCGGCCCATGCGGCACCGAAGTGCCTGCCTTCATCGCGGCCGCGAGCTTGCCGAATTCCTGTTGGTACGCGGGCAAAGTGTTGCGGCCGAAGAGCGTCGACGCGCCCTCGTACTGCTGCGAGTCGTACTCCTCCGGGGTCGTCACGTACTGGCTGTACGCGTTGGCGTAGCCCTGCACGAGCACGTTCTCCAGCGGCACCCCGAGTTCGGCCGCGACCGTGCGGCGGATGCGCAGCCCGGCGACGATGGTGAACTCGGCAGGCCCGCCGACCAGATACAGCTGTCCAATGCGGACGATCTGCAGCGGCAGCACTTCCGGCGCCCACGGATACGGCTTCATCAGGCCGAACGGGACCGCGACCACCTTGGGCGCCTGCGCGTCGGCGAGCGCCTGCGGGATCGGCGCGTCCGCACCGCCGAGCCAGTCGATGAACGGGTTCTTCACGCCCTCGGGCAGGATCGGGATGCCAGGCCCGTCCTCGACACTGCCTGCCAGCATCGAGACGCCGATCGCCGCGGCGCAGGTGCGCTGCTCCTTGCCGCTGGTGGTGTACTTCCCGTCGACGACGACCGCGGACATGTCCACATAGGTCATCCGATGGTCGACCCCGCCGGCGACCGGCTCCCTCGCCGCGTCGAACGCGCGCTTGGCCGCCTGGAACTGGAGGTCACCGATCGTCTTGGTGCGCGTGAGTTCCTCGGCGGTGCTGCTCGGCTTCAGGTCGAGGTTCGGCGACATGTCACCGGAGTTCGTCTGCGGGAACGCCGCGACGAACCCGGCGGGCCCGTCGAGATAGCGGACACCGCGGTTGTCGTGCTCCCACTCGTACGCGGCGTACCCCTTGTTGTCACCGCTGATCAGCTGGTTCGCGTTGTTCATCGAGGTGCCATGGGTGGCGAACCAGCTGATCGCGCCGATGTCGGTGCTGCCCTGGCGGAACCGCAGCACGGTCACCGCCGGGTCGATCGCCTTGGGGAAATGTGCCTTGTCCGCGGCCGGGTTCAGCTCGAAGGCGGGCCTCGACCGGTTCACGCTGGCGGTCTCCAGCGTGGTCCTGCCGAGGGTGAGCGTGCCGGGCTTGAGATTGCGATGCGCGGCCGAGATCGCCGCGAAGATCCCGTCGACGACCGCGTTGTAGGTCTGCTCCTGGAACCCGAGTATCGACAGGTCATAGGCGGCGTAATGCGAATCGCCGCCGCAGGCCGCGTGCGTGTGCGTGGCGTTGAGCAGCAGGTTCCGCTCGGTGTAGAGGTCGCCGAACGCGGCGGCGAGCTTGCGCAGCACACCCTGGTGCACCGACTGGAAGATCGCGCCGAGATCGGCGGTCACGAACACGATCCGGTTCGTCCCGTCCGCGACGATGAAGGCCCGCGCCCGCGTCCGCAGATGGATGCCCGCGGTCTTCTGCTGCGGCATGGAGTAACCCATCATGCCGTTCTCGGCGGCGGGCCCGGTGACATCCGCGATGCCGACGCCGACCAGGTACCCGTCGCTCGCGGGGGCCGCCTGAGCCGCTCCCGCCTGCCCTGACAGGCCCGCGACCAGCGGCAATGCCGCGGCTCCAGCCAGCACATGCCTACGGCTCACCGTCATAGCGCCTCCAAACGCGAACTACTTTCACGTTAAGTGATCCGCGTCACGGGCGCAAGACGAGGCTTGGCTCAGGCCTGCCGGGTGCGCGTGTCGCGGCAGGCCTGACGGGAGCGCAGGCAGGGATCGTGAGTGCTTTGGCCGGTTAGAACCGGCCGTACCACTCACGACCCCGGGCTCAGGAAAGAACCTCGGCGACCGAGCGGAGGGTCGCCGCGTCACCACGCAGCAACAGCGTCGTGACCACTGTGGACTCCCACTGCGCGAGCTCCTCGCGGATCTTGGCGGCCGGTCCGATCAGCGCGGTGTCCTCGACCAGCGAGGTCGGGATGGCCGCGGTCGCCTCGGCCTTGCGCCCGGCGAGGTAGAGCTCCTGCACCTTGTCGGCGACGTCCTCGTAACCCATCCGCGCGAACACGTCGTGGTGGAAGTTGACCTCCTTGGCCCCCATCCCGCCGATGTACAGCGCGAGCGAAGGCTTAATGAAGCCGGCGGCCGCTTCGACGTCGTCGTGCACGATCACCGGCACCGAGGCAGCGACCTCGAAGTCGTCGATGGCGTGCCGCACACCCGGGCGCGCGAAGCCTTCTTCCAGCGCCGCGCGATAGAAACCGTCCGTCTTGGGCGAGAAGAACAACGGCAGCCAGCCGTCGCAGATCTCCGCCGACAGCGCGACGTTCTTCGGGCCTTCAGCGGCCAGGTAGATCGGGATCTCCTTGCGCAGCGGGTGCACAGTGGACTTCAGCGGCTTGCCGAGCCCGGTGCCGCCCTGCAGCGGCAGCTGGAAGAACTTGCCGTCGATGGTCACCGGTTCCTCGCGCGCGATGACCTTGCGCACGATCTCCACGTATTCGCGGGTGCGCGCCAGCGGCTTCGGATACGGCTGGCCGTACCAGCCTTCGACCACCTGCGGGCCGGACGCGCCGAGCCCGAGCACGAACCGGCCGCCCGAGAGATGGTCGAGCGTCAGCGCGCTCATCGCGGTCGCGGTCGGCGTGCGCGCGGACATCTGGACGATGTTGGTGCCCAGCTTGATCCGCTCGGTCGACGCGCCCCACCAGGCGAGCGGGGTGAACGCGTCCGAGCCGTAGCCCTCCGCCGTCCACACGGAGTCGAAGCCGAGCGCCTCGGCCTCCTTGATCGTCTCCAGCGCGTCCGCGGGCGGACCCGAGGACCAGTACCCGAGGTGATAGCCCAGTTTCATAGTCAATGCCTACACCTTCGGCGAGTAGTGCGCGGGATTGTCGCGGCGGGAAATCGGCGGGAGGTTGCGCCGCGGCGTCTCCACCAGCGGCGCGTCGAACGGGATCTCACCGCGCACGCGCCGCCAGCCCGCGCGCGCCCGCGGATGGTAGCGGCGGTCGAACGGCACGAACTTGAACACGAAGTCGATGGCCTTCCCCGCCCGTCGATGCCAGCGCTCGTCCCGCGCGGTCCACCGGTACCCGAGCAGGTCCCGGATCGACTGGTCGTACAGCCCGACGGTCAGCCAGACGAAGTTCCGCGCGACGATCGCCCGCATCGGCCGCCACGCGAAGTCCGGCAGCCACGAGATCGGGCTCGGCAGGCCGCTGAGGTCCAGCACATCGCGGGTCGCCTTGTTGTCCTCGAGCACTTCCTCGCACATGTGCTTCCAGTAGACCTGGAACGCCTCCCAGCTCTCCGGCACCGGCCGCATGCTCATGTCGTACATCCGGTACCACTGGACATGCTCGTCGAACAGCCGTCGCTTGGCGGCTTCGTCGAGGCCGCCCATGAAGTGGTCGGCCATCAGCACCACGCTCATGAAGAACGTCGAGTGCGCCCAATAGAACGTGTCCGGGTTCAGCGCGTGATAGCGGCGGCCGTGTTTGTCGACGCCTTTGATCAGGTCGTGATAGCCGCGCACGGCCAGCGCCGTCGCGTGCGCCCTCGGCCCGTCGTAGACGACTCCGCCGATCGGGTAGAGCGAGCGGAAGAGCCGCTGCCAGCGTTCCTCGAAGAAGCGTGAGTGCTCTTCCACGCCGGCGCCCAGCTCAGGGTGCATGTTCTGCATCGACCCCGCCCACAGGCCGATCAGCAGCCCACGCCAGTCGCCGAAGTACTTCCACGTGAGCGAATCGGGACCCAGCGGTTCCGGCATGACCACTCCTCGTCGAGATGGTTAACTGACCACGCGCGTTGTCAGGTTAGAATTGACAACGGCCGTAGTCAACCGAGGAGTAGGTAATGAGCAGCTGGGCGGGCACGAAGCTCGAGGACCGCAAGGCCGCCCGCCGCTCCCAGCTCATCGACGCGGCCGTCGACCTGCTCGGCGCCGAAGACGGCCCCGCGCTCAGCGTCCGCGCGGCCTGCCGCCACGCGAAACTCACCGAGCGCTACTTCTACGAGAGCTTCACCGACCGCGAAGCACTGGTCGCCGCCGCCTACGAGCACGTCGGAGCCCTGGCACACCAGGTGCTCGTCGACGCGGTCCAAGCCGCCCCCACCCCGGACGCCCGCGCCGAGGCGGCGGTGACCGCGTTCGTCGAGCTGATCGTCGACGACCCGCGCCAGGGCCGGGTGCTTCTGCTCGCGCCGATGACCGAACCCGCGCTGAGCAGGCGCGGCGTCGAGCTACTGCCCGCGTTCGCCGCGCTCGTGCGCGACCAGTTGTCGAACGGCGCCGATGACCTGGACCGGCAGATGACCGCGATCGGGCTGGTCGGCGCGCTGGCGAACCTTTTCATCGCTTATCTCGACGGGACGCTCGAGGTGCCGCGCGACCGGCTGGTCCGCCATTGCGTCGCGCTGGTACTCAACGCCGACAAGTGACCTGCGCGAGGCCGGAATGCGGCACACTCACCTCATGTGTGCCGCTGTGCGGAACGAAGTCGAGAACGACGCCGGGGTGACCGCGCTGCGGCTGACCGCGGTGCTGACCGCGTTCGGGCCGGGCGACGGGCCGCTCGGGGTGTCCGAGCTGGCTCGGCGGACGGGGATCGCGAAGTCGAGTGTGCACCGGCTGATCGGGCATCTCGTCACGAACGGCCTGCTGGAACGCGAGGGCACCTCGGTGCGGCTGGGGCTCAAGCTGTTCGAAATCGGGCAGCTGGCGATCCGGCAGCGGGGGCTGGTCGACGCCGCCCGGCCGCATCTGGCCGATCTGCGGGAAGCCACGCGCAACACCGTGCACCTCGCGGTGCTCGAAGGCACCGAGGTCGTCTATCTCGACATTCTGCGCGGGCCGGACGCGCCGCGGCTGCCGTCGCGGATCGGGGGCCGGTTCCCGGCTCATGCCACCGCGGTGGGGAAGGCCATTCTCGCCTTCTCCGAACAGTCCGAAGTGGACGGTGTGATCGCAGGCGGGCTGGCGCGGGTGAGCAGCCGGACCATCACCGCGCCGGGCCTGCTGAAACGGCAGCTGACCAAGATCCGCGCCGAGGGGATCGCCTACGAGCGCGAGGAATCCGGGACCGGCGTGGTGTGCGCGGCCAGCCCGGTGCTCGGGGGTGACGGGAAACCCGTGGCGGCGCTGTCGATCTCCGGCTGGGTCAACCGGGTGCGCACCGAGCGGGTCGGCCCCGCGGTACGGACCGCGGCGCTCGCGTTGTCCCGCGCGCTGACCTGATCTTTGTTATCTCCCAACAAAATGGCGGGCCGGCGATAGGCCGTATCGGTGACGCCCGGCTGGACGCTTACGTCGGTGCGAATGGCGGACTACGCTGTGCCGACGATGACTCAGGTCGCGCTCAGTGAACTCTCGACGGCGCACCGGGCTTTCGGGCGGCGCCGGCTCGAGTCGGTCGATGTCCTGTTGGCACTGCTGGCGCTGACCGGCGGGCTCCGGCTCGTCCATCTCGCGGCGGGGAAGCCGGACTTCGAAGCGCAGCCGGTCGCCCGGGTCTTCGCGCTCAGTCATCTGCAGTCGTATCCCGGGATGACGAACGGCGCGTCGAGCCCGTTCGGCTGGGCGCAGCTCGCCGGGTACGACCTGCTGACCCGCGCGTTCGTCCGCCAGTCCCCGGTCAACGCCGTGCGCGAGGCCGCGGTCGTCGCGGCACTCGGCATCGCGGTGCTGCTGTGGCTACTGGCCAGGCGCGCCGGGTTGCCGAGCTGGGTCGCGACGATCACGGTGGCCGTACTCGCGGTGTCCCCGCTGGCGATCGGCGTGCAACGGCTGGCGCTGACCGAGAACCTGGCCGTGCTCTGGCTGCTCGCCGCGCTGCTCCTGATCTACACGCCGGGCGGGCTGGGCCGTGATCTGCTGATTCCGGTCTTCCTGCTGGCCGCAGTGCTCACCTCGCCACTCGCGTTCGCCATGCTGCCGACGGCGGGCTGGCTGCTGGTCCGCCGCCGCGACCCGGACCGCGCGGTGACGATCGGCGTGACCTTCACGCTCGGGCTCGGCATCGCGTTCGGTCCCGCCGCCGGCTTGCTGCGGCCGTCGCTCGGCCCCGGTTCCGGGCTCGCCGCGTGGGTAGGCCTCGATCCGGTCGTCGTGACGATCGCCGTCGTTGTTTCCGTGGCCAGCCTGTGGTCACGAGTGTGGCGGCCGTTCGGCGTCGGCATGCTGCTGCTCGCGGTCGCGGCTCTGTGGCAAGGCCCCGGCGGCTTGACGCTCGCTATGCCGTTCGCGCTGCTGACGACCGCGGGCACGGTGCGTGCGGCGGCACTCGCCAGGTCTCCACGCCGGCGCAAGCATTCCGGCAGGCAGCGGCGGTTCTCGATCCCGTTGGTGATCGCGGTGTACCTGGTGATCGCGGCAACCGCCGCGAGCTGGATCAACGGCTATGCCGGACTCCGCACCAAGCAACCGCCGTCCCCGGTCTCCGACGCCGCGCAGTGGTTGCGGGACAACGCTTCCGGCTCGCGGGTGCTGACCGACGACGCGGGCTGGACCGAGCTCGCCGCCGCCGGCTGGCCGACCGGCTCACTGATGGTCGCGTCGAACTGCGCGACCGACTGCGAAACCGCCGACTGGGTGCTTTCGACGCCAGCGCTCCGTGACCAGGTGCCCGCGCTGCCGGGGCTCGCCACTGTGCTCACGTTCGCGAAACCCGCCGCCCGGTTCGACGAGGTGGAGGTCTCGCGCATCAGCATCGTCGATGTGGTCCCGGCGGCCAGGGAGCAGGGTTCGCGCGCGCGGGCGGGCGCGATGCTCGCGGCCTCCCCGCGCATCCAGCTGCTCGGCGACGCCGACACGTTGCGCGGCGGCCGGGTGGACCCCCGGTTGCTGGCGACGATCGCGGCGTACGTCTCGCTCGATCCGCTGAAGATCGTGGCACTGCCCGCGATCCCCGGCGAGGACTCGGCGGGCCAGCCGCGCCGGAAGGTGGTGCTGACCGGTGACGATCCCGCCAGGATCGCGCAGTTCTTCGGCGGCCAGCGTGACATCTACCGTCCAGCGGCGGTCGCCACCGCGGACGGCCGGGTCACGGTGACCTACTCCCTGTTCCCGCCGGGCGGCCTGCTCGCGCCGTTCGACACTCCCTGAAAGGCAGTCGAGATGAAGCGCTTCCGAAGACTGGCGGCGGTGCTGGTGCTCGCCGCGCTACCGCTCACCCCGTCCGTCGCCGAGGCCGCCACCGGGCCGGGGCCGTCGGTCGGCTGGATCAGGGTCGGCCACCTCTCCCCCAAGGTGCCGCCGGTCGACATCTACGTCGCCGCCTTCGGCCGCCAGGAGAAGGTGGTCATCCGCAAGGCCGGCTACGGCGCGGTGACGCCGTACTCGTCGCTCAATCCCGGCGCGTACACATTGTCGATGCGCCCTGCGGACGCGGCGCCGTCGACCCCGCCCGCGCTCACCGCGACCGTGTCGATCAGCGCGCAGACCGCGTATTCACTGTTCGTCTTCGCCAACGGTCCCGACGGGACCTTGAAGGGCGAGCTGATCACCGACGACCTCACCCCGCCGAAAGCGGGCTCCGGCCGGGTGCGGCTGGTGCAGGGTTCGGCCGCGGTCGCGCCGGTGACCGTCAACGGCCCCAACGGAATGGTCGTCGCGAAGGACGCGGCCTACGGGCTGGCGACACCGTACACGGACGTCCCGCAAGGCCGGTGGCCGTTCCAGCTGTCCGGCGGGGGCACCTCGTCGCAGGCCTCGGTCGACGTCCGCGCGGGCTCGGTGACGACCGTGCTGGTGACCGAGAATCCGGGCGGTGGCTTGAAAACCGAGACACTCGCCGATGGCGCCACCATGGCCGATCCGCCCAAGATGGGCATTGAGACCGGCGGTGGCGGAACCGCACCCGGTGGCTACGGCGGCTGGCTCGCGTTGGCCGCGAGCGTCCTCTTAGGACTCGGTTGGCTCACCTGGCGCCGTGCGACGCGCTGAGTTTTTCCTGCTGTGCCTGGTCTTCGCCGCAGGCTGTACACCCGCGCCCCCGCAGCCGCTCCCGCAGGCCTCGCTGACGGCGGCACCGATTCCGGCCAGTGTGGAATCGCTGCCGCGGCGTGCCGACGTGCGCCCGGTCGGCCTGTCCATCCCGGCAATCGGCCTGGAGGAGTCGGAAATCGTCCCGCTCGGCCTCGATCAAGCCGGGCAGCTCACGCCGCCGTCGGACTTCAAACGCGTCGGCTGGTACACCGGCGCGCCCGTGCCCGGCGACGCGGGACCGGCCGTGCTCGCCGGGCACGTCGACTCGCACTCGGGTCCCGCGGTCTTCTTCCGGCTGCGCGACCTGAAACCCGGTGACCAGGTGACCGTGCGCCGCTCGGACGGGCAGGCCGCGACCTTCAGCGTCGACACCGTGCAGCGGTACCCGAAGGACGCGTTCCCGACCGCCGCCGTCTACGGCCCGGCACCGGGCAGCGCGCTGCGGCTGATCACCTGCGGCGGCAGCTTCGACGCGGCGAAACGGTCGTATCGGGACAACATCGTCGTCTACGCGTCGACGAACTGGGCAGGCTCGTGAGCGTTGCGGGCGGTTCTAACCG
>NZ_JBHWEB010000073.1:0-48337 GCF_042734395.1 Amycolatopsis sp. NPDC059657
GCCCGAGTCGACCACGCTGCCCGAACGGCCGTCGAACCCGGTGGACACTTTGAAGCAGTACAGCACCTCGTCGCCGACCGCCGCGACCTGCAGCATCGGCGTTTCGGTGCCCACCACGGCGTCGTCGACCGGGCCGACCAAGCTGGTCTCGGGCGCCGCGGCCGATCTTCGGGCGGCCGCCCCGGCTGGTGCCAGGCGTTTGAAGTCGGCCTTCGGCTGTTTCGCCTCAGGCACCTGATGGGACTTGTCCCGCGATGGCACCGACGGTGTCGACAACACCGGCAGGTCGCGTGGCACCTCCTTCGGCGGTGCCGCCTCCGACGACGGTGGCAGAGCCACCGCCCGCGTCAGCGACGCGACCAACGCTACGAGCACGACCACCGCCGTCACCCGCAACAGCGTCCACAACCGCCGCCCAATGTGGTTCCGACCCGCAGAAGCCATGACCACTCCCCATATCAGCCGAGATCTCCGGCGAACGTAGTGAGCAGCGATGAAATCCCAATGAAACCCTCGTGTGCGTTGCCTTCCCCTCCTCCCACCCCGTCCTCGCCGCGCACGGAACACGCCTCGGCAGGCAGGCACCGACCACGGACAGGTACCTCACTACCGCGCTCATCACCGACCACATGGCGACCAAGCCCACAGAGCGCTGCGGATACACCACCGAAGAGCGCGACGAGATCGTGCGCCGGTATCTGGCCGTGCTCAACCGGCAGGACTGGTGCGATGCCGTCCACGCGAACCCAGGTAGGAACGACGAGTTCATGTCCTGGTTCGTCGACACCGTGGCAGCACGACTGCACCTGCGCGTTCAACCGGCACTGAGCCACACCAGCGAATCCGGCATCCGCGTCGCGGGCGAGAACGCGTTGACGGCCAGCGCGAAACCCGGTCGACAGGTGCGCGTGCCGCTGGAAGCATCACGGGGTGCAGGCGCTACGGGTCATCAAGGGTGACGCGACGAGTCCCCAGGCCGCGGGGCCGAAGATCATCGCGCATGTCTGCAACGATCTCGGCGGATGGGGCAAGGGCTTCGTGCTGGCCATCTCGACACGGTGGCCCGAACCCGAACGCGCCTACCGGGCCTGGCATCGCGCGCGAGCCGCCAACGACTTCGGACTCGGTGCCACTCAGCTGATCCAAGTCCGCCTCGATACGTGGGTGGCCAATATGGTCGCCCAGCACGGCATGCGCACCGGCAGCAGCGGTCCACCGATCCGCTACGACGCCGTCGCCGGCTGCCTGGCAGACGTCGCCGGCCACGCACGACGACTCGGAACCAGCGTGCACATGCCACGCATCGGCTGCGGCCTCGCCGGCGGACGCTGGGAACGCATCGAACCCATCATCGCCTGCACCTTGCTGGCCAACGACATCCCCACCACGGTCTACGACTTCGGCTGACCCCGCTTCCCTCGGCACGACACCGCGCGACCTGCGGCATAGCGGATGTTCGCGCCGTCGGTTGAGCTGCCGGCCTTCCGCGTTGGGCTGGTTCGGGGCGGTTTTCCCGCAGGTCACAGCCTGGGCGGAATCTGGGCGGGTGCACTGGCATTGTCGCGGCGGAAGACTTTGACAGGAAGGCAAGAAGATGCGTTTTTGGCAGCGGATGGCCATGGCCGCAGGGCTCGCGACCGTGGCGGCGAGCGTGGTGCCGGGGGTCGCGGCGGCGACCGTGGAGTCGTATGGCCAGTGTCCCAACAACTACTTCTGCGTGTGGGAGAACAACGACGGGACGGGGCATTTCGCGAAGTTCGAGTGGGGTTCGCCCGATCTGAGCAAGGCGATCGGCGGCTATGTGTTCAACGACCAGATCTCCTCGGTGTGGAACCGCACGGGGTACACCTGGTGCCTGTACGAGCACAAGAACTTCAACCGCGATCTGGCGGGCAAGAGCTGGCCGGTCGGCGACTACATGGGCACGTCAGGGGGACCCAGGTACCACTTTGAGAACATCGCCAGCTCGCTGGCGTACTGCCAGAATCCTTAAGCCCGCTCGGCGAGGAGCTCGCTGATCACCCGTGCGCTGGTCTGCGATTGGCGCGGATCGTCCAGGGTGATCAACGCCCTCCACAGCGCCCACCCTCGTGCGTGTGCCCGGGCGCCGTCGTCCTGGACGACCTGGTGGCGGGCTATCTGAGTGTGCAGCACCGCGGCGAGTGCACTGGCAGAGCACGGTATTTCCACCCCAGGTAACGCACGAGAGCTAAGGGGGACACCATGTTCAGACGGTTGGTGTTGATGTTCAGCGTGGTCGCCGTGATGTTGTCCGCCGTGGTTCCCGTCGCCAGTGCCACAGGCGCCAGGGTGATGGTGGTCGGTGACTCGATCAGCCAAGGGCACGAGGGTGATTACACCTGGCGGTACCGGCTGGCAGAGCACTTAGGCAGAACAAGCGCTGGGGTCGATTTCGTTGGACCGTGGACCGGCACGGATGTGCTGCCCGCGTCCTATCCGCCCGGTTGGCCGGACGTGCCGAACCCTCCGTCGCGCGACGGCGCGTACCGGCCCGGCGTGAGCTTCGATAGCCAGCACCTCGCGCAATGGGGCTGGCAGATGCACCAGGCGAAGGACGTGATCGCGGCCCAGGTTCGTACCCATACGCCGGACTACCTGTTGGTCGAACTCGGATTCAATGACCTCGGGTGGGGTGTCAACGGGCCAGCCGGCGTGTTGAACGATCTGAAGTGGCTGATCGCGAACGCCCGGTCCGCGAAGCCTGGTATCCGGGTCGTGGTCGCGAACGTCGTTCACCGTACGCCGCTGGGGTCCTCGCCAACGCTGCCGCAGATCATTTCCTCGTACAACTCGCTATTGGCCGCCGAGATCGCAAACATTTCGACAACGGCCTCGCCGGTCGCTCTCGCCGATCTCGACACTCCGTACGACGAGAACCGCGACACTTACGATGGCCTGCACCCGAACGTGCGTGGTGAGTACGTGATCGCCAAAGCCTTCGGCGACGCACTGGCGACGCGGTTCTCGGTCGGCAGCGCATACGGAGCGATCCCGAGCTCGCTGCCCGCGAACCTGACGCCCGGTGCGCCCGCGACAATCAGTGCGACCCCGGTGGGCGACAAGGTGAAGATCAGCTGGTCTCACGTCTTCGGAGCGGCGGGTTACCAGTTCTTTCAACGCGACGCCACAGTCGGCCAGGCGTTCGCGCCTGCGATGTTGCCGATCGGCGCCGACAGCTGGATCTCCGACCTGCTGCCTGCGGGCCATCGGATGGAGTTCTACGTCAAGACCATGCGTGGCGAGGGCCATATCAGCGCTGGATCGCCGGTTACAGGAGCCACGGTAGCCGCGTTGCCCGGGCTGAAGAACCTGGTCATCACCACCGATCCGGCGATGCCATACGCAGTGACCCTGAAATGGGATCCGGTGCCCGGCGCGGACGACTATCACGTCTATGCCGCGCCAGGGTGCGGCGAGGACCCGGCGCCGCTGAGCGACTACAAGCTCCAGCAATGGGGACTGGGCACGAAGACCACCTGGACGCAGGAGTACGTCTTCGGGGGTTGCACCAACTACATCGTGGCCGGTTCCCGCTACGGCGGTGAGAGCAAGTGGCCGTGGGCGGGCATTCGCGCCTGGCCTTACGAGAACAACTACGGGCACCTGCTCGCCCGCAACCGCTACTTCGACACCGCGCCCGACGACGGTGACAAACGGGCCGAGACCTCGGTGTCCCCGTCGACCGATCGCGGTATCGTGGTGGCGCGCGGCTACATCAGGAACAAGGACACGTTCACCGACCTGATCGGCGACCACCGCGGCTTCGACAACAACCCCTACGCGTCGAGCAAGATCGCTGTCGCCTGGGACACGAAGACCGGCGAGATCGGCGTGTACGTGCACCAGTCCTGCGTCATCGGCGGGTCCAACCTGCCCAGCCCGTGGGTCGCGGGTTGCCGCGACGCGCACCCGATCCAGTTCGTCGGCAACGCACTCGCCTACGGCGACACCGACAAGACCCCGGTCAACTACGTCTCGGTGCTCAAGCAGTCCGACGGCTCGCTGGAGGTCTCCGTGTCCGCGGTCAACTCGTGGTCGAACTTCCTCGGCCGCATCAACGGCAAGGTCACCCTGCGGCCGTCCGGCAATACCTACGCGGCGACGCTCCAGGCGGACAAATTCCCCGCCTGGGAGATCTACCGCTACCCGCGCACCGCCGTGCTCGGCAGCATCATCCAAGAGTCGTACACGATCGGCACCCGCGACCAGACCTCGATCGACGACCTCAAAGGCGGCTACTCGTTCTGCACCAGCCCGGCGACGGAGAACAAGAACGACGAGGTGAACCCGATGAACTGCTGACCGCAGGGACCGCGTTCCAAGCTGGTTACCAGGCGCACGACATGGAGGCATTGGCGGCCGCTTGGCCGCAGCCGCGGGACCCAGTGCGGCTACCTCGTGCGGATCGGAACCGACATGGTGACCGGATACCGGATCGGTGGGAAAGGTTGGGGCGGCACAGCCGCAGGTTGTCCGGCTTCCCGAGCGTAGCCGCCACCAGCTCCGGCATTACCCGAGGAACTCGGTGCTGCCATATTGACGCGGATTTGATTTTTGGACGCGCGGCCCGCCACCCGCAGATGCTTACAGCACAACGGAAGTGACCTGTTCGGCACAAGAATACGTCTATGGCACGAGATTCAGCGACCCGGGAATCTTGGCCGGTCGCTCGGGGTTCGGTGTCGCCTTGTTCAGATCCGAGGCTGATCCTCGATCACACCGACCTGCTCCGGGTCGTCCGGAGCGGGCATGTGACGGATACTGTCGCTGCCCTTGTGGTCATGGGCACGGGTGTACTGGGACTCCAGCACCCTCTCCAATTTTTGCGCCGCTCCGGCGTACGCGTCGTCCACGGTAGTCGCATGGTGGGTGACCGCGACCGGTTGTTTACCTCCGGGCCGCGCCTCGATCGTGCACTTCTTGTCTTCCGGCTTGCCGTTCCCGTCCTCACTGAGGTGTACCTCCACCCGGGTCAGCCATCCACTGAACCGGGACAGGCCGCTCTCCAGGTCGGTGGTCACATAGGTGGCCAGCCCTTCGCCACCATGGATGTTGTGGTCGGTGTTGACCTGGATCTGCATGAGCACCCTCCAAAGCGGGACAGCAATGATGGTGGTCAGTACCACGGGAGCCGTTAGCTCAAACCCGGCGGCGTTCAGCGTGACTCCCTCGTCGGCATGAGCGGACGTCCACGTCGCGCCTACAAGTTCATTGAGACCAGGACTCACCATGTACGACGCGGCTGCTGCGTGCTGGCATCCGGATCGTGACGGCGGGGCAGTTGAATCCTGACAATTCGGAGCAAGCCGTCATGCACGGCGGTGAGCCTGGCATCCCGATGCGCGCACGACACCGAGGCGACCTGTCCGTGTGTGGGTGTGGATAACCTCGACGAGGTTGCTGCGCAAGTACACGGCTGGTCGAGCCAGCCGAGCACGTTTGGTTGGTGCGGAGGGGAGCGACGGCGTGAGAACAGATGGCCTGATAGGTGCAACGGCGTACAGGGGAGTGGGTTTCCGGTCCCGCGTCAGCTGCTCCTGTCGCGCGGGACTTCATCGGTCGTGAACAACAGCTCGAGGCAGGTGCTCAGCCTGACCCGCTGTTGCACTATGCCGACTCGATGGTATCGCTAATTCGGCGCGAGCATCCGGCCGTGGCGATGCGGCACCTGGTGCCCCAGCGTGGTGGCACCGGCCGTTCGGTCAGGGGCATTCGTACCATTTCCCGGTCCAGCCGGTGCTTCGGGTGTAATCCTGGCACCACAACGGCCGAGGGGCGTTCGGTATGGCGACCATGACGATGCGTCTAAACGAGTCCTGGTAGATGCTGTAGGCATCGTCGGCGTGGCCGTTACCAGGCATCGGCTTCCAGCCACCCGAGCCGGGCCAGGCGTGCCAGATCGTGCGATCGGTGGCGATGCCGAAGCATTCGTATGCGTCGCCGCTGTTGTCCCACGTGGCGACCATGGCGTACGAGCCAGCCTTGAACGTGCCGTAGTAGCCAGCACAGCTGACCCTGCCGTTGTAGCAGCTGCCTGACCGCGGACCAGGTGCCACGCAACGCCCCGGCCGACCTGCGCACCTGGCTGCGCATCCTCGCCGAGGTCTTCGCCGACGAACGGCACGGCCAGATCGTCTCGGGCGTGATCGGCTCGGCCCAGCTCGACACGGAACTCGCCACCATGATCCAGGGCAAGGTCCACACCGCGCTGGCCACGATCAACCGTGCCCGGCTCGTCAAGGCACAGGAAGCCGGGCAGCTGGGAGCCTGCGACCCCGCACTCTACGACGACATGCTGGTCGCCCCGCTCTGGTACCGGCTGCTGGTGACCGGCGAGCCGATCACCAGCGACTACGCCGACACCATTGTGAACACCCTGCTCACCCCGGCTCCAGGGCAAGCCCCCGCGGCCGAGGAACGGTGAGCGGGGTCAATCCTCATTCAACGAGACCGGCAGCGTGCGATATCCGTTGAAGATGCTGGAATCGAGGTGCCCCAAGGCATCCGGTGAGGTCGCGACGGTCATCGGGAACCGCTCGAACACAGCGGGCACGGCGATCGCCGCTTCCAGCCCGGCCAACGGCACGCCGAGGCAGTGTGCACGCCGTGGCTGAACGCGACATGCGAACTTGCCGGCGCAGGTGACGTCGGCCGCGGCGGCGTCCTGTCCGTGCTGCCACGAGCAGCGACACCGCAACCACTCGTCGATGCGTACGGCATGGATCGAGGTAGCCAACGCAGAAGGACGTTGCGTGCGATGACTCCTGTGAACGCACGCTCATGCCGCGATGAGGACATTCGAGCTGGCAGTTGGACCAGACCACGCTGCCCGGTCGCCGCAGCCGTCAGGCCCCCCGCCGAGGAAATGCCAAGAGTTTGAGAATGATCATGGTGACGTCACCGTGAGACGACCGAGAACACCCAGCTCGCACAAGATCGACATGTCACGAGCGGCGAGAACCTACATGCGTCTCATCGCCGCAGTCGTGTCTGGTGCTGGCTGGCTGAAGCGCCGGCTGCCGCGACTATCTCCCAGGAATATCCGCTCATGCCGAATAGGGGATGTCGACGGCGGGCAACGGAGTATCAGCGGCCGTCTCGTGGTCCGAAGGTCTTGATGGCCTCGGCATCGCTCGCGCGTGCGTGGATGAAGTAGTCGGCCCATTCGGCGACATCGGGGTAGGACGACCGGCTGCAGATGGCGGCGCACGCCGCGTGCGGATCGAATGTGTTGCGTCGTAGTGACACCACGCCATCCGCGAGCAGTGCCCAGTGCGCGCCTTGACGACCATAGGGCATGCCGACGCTGCCGGGGTTGACGATCTGGCGCCCGTGAGCGAGTCGTTGGAACGGCATGTGGGTGTGTCCGCAGACGACGGTCGTGATTTGGTCGGGCAGGTCGGCGAGCACCTCAGCCCAGCGGTCGAGGCGCGTGTCGACGAGCACGACTTCGTCGTCGTCGCGGGGTGTTCCATGACAGAACACGACATCGCCGAAGCCATCGAGAGCCAGAGTCACCGGGTGCGGCAGCTGGGCGAGCCAGTCGACGTGGTCACGGCTGAGCTGCGCCGCCGCCCACGGGGCGATGGGGTCGGGGATGTCCGTGGTGCCTCCACGCGCGAGAGCAACGAGTTCCCGGTCTGCGTTGCCGCGCACCCAGGTGACGCGGTCGCCGAGGTCAAGCAGCCGGTCGAGCACCTCCACCGGTTGTGGCCCGGCGGCGATGTCGCCGGTGAGCACGATTCGCTCGGCGCCCGCCACATCGGGGTCGTCCAACACAGCCTCCAGGGCCGGGAGAACACCGTGGATATCGGACAACACCGCCACCGAACCAACCATGGGACACAGCCTGCAGGACCGCTCCGGCCGTCAGCAACACATCCTGCTATCAGCGAACTGCCACGTCGAACGTCCGCACATGCCGCTGAGCGCATAGCTGCCCTGCCAGTCGCGGCCGACTTTCCTCAACGTCAGGTAACAGCGCGGTCGCTGAACAGTCCGGTGGGGGCTAACTCGAGCAGGCGATCCAGGGTGTGGCCGGTCTGCCGCCCCCACATCTTGGACAGCAGCCAGATGGTCTCACCGTCGTGCAGGGGATGTTCGGTGAACCAGCGTCCCAGGTTGTTGTGGAACGCCGGGTACTTCCCGTTGAACGTGTTGCGTAACCAACGGGGCCACGGGGCAGAGCTTCGGGGTTCAGCGAGGTGCCGATCGTCTCCCGCCCGGCGCGCCGCTGGGGTAGCGCCCGACCCCGGCGTGGACTACCGGCAGGTGTGCCGCTCGAACCGCGCCCGGGCCTGTTCGTACTGCTCCTTCACGAAGCTCGGCCGCAGGTGGCCGCCCCACCGGTACTCCTCCTCGTGCCCGCACTTCGGGCAGACGAGTTCGGGTTGGTCGTCCGGGCGTGCCTCGGCCAGCACGATCTGGTGCTTGGCCAGGTTTCCGGGCCACCCGTTGCGGTGCCCGGTGACACCCACGTCGCTGCTCATGCCCTCACCGCCGACCCACCAGAGGCTCCCGCCGACGAACAAGGCCGCGATCGCGACAAAAGTGAGGGTCAGGCCGATGGTGTCCGGACCGACGACGACGCCGACGAAACCGAGAGGGACCAGCGGCCCGGCGATCCAGACCAATGCCCGCCAGCAGGCTCTTCGGCGCATGGTGGCCGCGATGCTGCGCACGGCGAACGTCAGGCGCTTCCCGCACACCGCGCACTCCATCGAACTCCGCACGGCAGGCTGCCCGTCGTCCGGCCGCACCACCTCCCAAGCGCGGCCCTGGTACTTCCATGACACAGTCGAGGTCTCGGTCAGGCGTCCCCAGAAGCTCATCCGGTGCGACACCATCGCCTGTTGCCTCTTCGCGACCCCGAACCCCACCGTGCGCTCTCCTCCCCAGGACACCGCGAAACCCCGCCGAGTAGCCGACCCTCCACCACCTTCCGGCCGCACCGACAGAGGAAACTTCCGGTGTTCCGCGTCGGTGTTCCGTGCTACCGGTGAACGGGCGGCTCAGGCGGCGACCGGATCCTGACCCCGATGACCTGCTCGGCAACCTCCCGCACCCGTGTCGCCGCCTCGTACCTCACACCGAGCCGGTCCCGCACGAACTGTCGATGCCGCTTCGCCGTGCGTTCCGCGTCGGTCGGGACTGGCGACGATCGTGGCCTGTTCGGACACGACGCTGCGGCGGATCGGCGGTGTTCCGACGTATGCGTTGACAGACGATGAGAAAACTGTGTCGACGCTACGCCGAGATGACCATCAAGAAGAAAGCGCTGGTCACCACAACCCTCGCTCCGTGCCTGCCACCAGACTACTCCAGGCGAGTGACAGGTATTGGCTATCTGTCACATCGCGTGATGATCTTTGCTAGCGTCCGGGCAACCGACTTGAGGAGACTGGGCGATGGCAGGGGATCTCGGGCGACGGGCGGCCTTCGGAATGGCGGCGACCGCTGGTGGCGCATTGCTGGCCGGTGGAACCGCGGGCGCGGCGGAGTCCACTGTGGACTCCACGGTGGAGGACAAGCGCCAGGTGAGCCCGTCGTTCACTGTGGTGGACAAGCGAGGGCGGCAGCGGTTCCTGCTCGACAGCCGTAAGCCGCCGCTGATCATCGACGGCCAGACCTACCCGCCCGAGCGGCGCTCCGGGCCGGAGAACGGCTCCTATCTGATCTTCAACGACGAGACCGGTGACGAAAAGGGCGGCCTGCTCGTCCATCCCACCGGCGGCCGCATCGCCTTCGACTATCCGCACGCGGTGGACGGGATCACCCTCAGCCTGTCCGCGAAGGACGGCGTGGGTGGCGCGGGCCTGACCATCAACGGCATTCCGGATCCCGACGCCGGGCCCAGCGTCCGCGCCACGCCGCGCGCGCTCTTCGGCTGCCACACCACCTTCGGCGCGCAGCTGGCGTTGTGCGATTCCCAAGGGCGTCCGCGAATCGTGCTCCAGGTCGACGAGAACGACCGGCCGACCATCAAGATCCTGGACGGGGACGGCAAAACGGTCAACGAACTGGCCTAGTACTCCAGTGGCAGGCTCGTGATCTTGGCTTGGTAGGGCAGGTGAAGACGGGTGCAGCCATTACTCGATCATGAACGGTTTGTGAGGACTGCTCAAGATCCGCGTAGTGGCCGCGGGCCCCAGCCTAGACATCCGCAACCTGACACCTGATGCACTGTCATGCTGATGAACGCCCGAGGTTGACCACGCGCTGTTGAACTACGCAGACCTGCGGGAGCAGTGATTGACGAGTGGTGACCTCGAGAGAGCGGCCTGGTCGAGGGGTGGTTTTCCCGGCACATTGGAGCCTCGTTGGAGCGTAGGGAGGCGCGATGCTGGGGGATCTTCTGGACGTGGTGGCCGCCGCGCTGGCCGCGGGTGCGGCGGCCGGGGCGAAGGACACCGCTTCGCTGGCGGTGAAGGACGCCTACGCCGGCCTGGTCGACGGGGCGCGCCGACGGTTCGGGGCGAAAGTAGCCGAGCAACTCGAGGAGGCCGCCCACGATGACGCCGCGCCGGGCAAGGAGCAGCGGATCCGGGACGAGCTGGCCCGGGCCCTCGACGGAGCGGTGCTCGAACCGGATGACGAGCTGGTCGCCGCCGCTCGCACGCTGCTCGACCGGGCCAGCGGGAAGTTCATCGTCGATGTCCGAGAGTCGCAGGGTGTACAGGTCGGCGACCACAACTCGATGACGCTGAACCTCCGTCCGCCAGCACCGCGGTGACCGGACCGACCGAGGATCCGGACCGACCGGCGGTCGACGCCCGGTTTGGGCGCGGCGTTCAAGTCGGCGACCACAACATTCAGCACATCCACCTGCTGGCTGCCGCCGGGAGCAGCGCGGTGGTGACCGCGATCCACGCCGACCCCGGCGCCGACGTGTTCGTGGGCCGGGGGCCGTACCTCGAGCGACTGGCCGCTGCTCTGGCCGACGGCGCTCCTGGCCCGCCCACCAGCGTCGTTCAGGGAATGGGCGGCATCGGCAAGACCGCGCTGGTCCGGCAAGCCGCGGCGGAAGCGGTGGGCCGGGACTGGTTTCGGGGCGGTGCGGTGTCCGTGGACCTGCGCGGGTACGAGCTCGTCGCGGCGAACCGGGTGCGGCCCGGTCAAGTGTTCGCGGCGGTGTTGCGGGCGCTGGGCGTGCCGGCCGAGGGGATTCCGTCCGACGCCGCCCAGTAGCCCGCCGCCTACCACCGGCACCTCGACGAGCTGGCCGCCCGGGACGAACGGGTGCTGCTGTTGCTGGACAACGCCGCGGACCCCGAGCAGGTCCTTGACCTGCTGCCTACACCCATGGCTGCGCGGGTCCACCGGGTACTGATCACGTCTCGCGACACCCTGCCGCTGACCGGCGTCGGCCGAGTCGACCTGGGCGTGCTGGCGCCCGCCGAGGCGACGGAGCTGGTGCACGCGGTGCTGGACAAAGGTGCCCGCGACCGAGGACTGCCGACCGATCCCCGGTCCGCTGCCGAGACCGGCGCGGTCGCGGAGGTCCTGCGGTGGTGCGGTCGGCTGCCCCAGGCTGTAGTGATCGCCGCGGGTGTCCTGGCCGAGGAACCGGACCTGTCCGTCGGGGAGTTCACCGCCGACCTGGCCGACACACGAACCCGGCTGGCCGTGCTGGACGACGGTGCCGGCGGCGTGCCCGCCGCGTTTCTGGCGTCCTGGCAGCGGTTGCGCACCCGCGACCTGGAAGCGGCCCGGCTGCTCTGCCTGCTGACCATCGCACCCGGCCCGGACACCAGCCTGCCCGCTGCGGCGGCGGTGCTGGGCGCGGACGAGGCGGTGGCACGGGTGCGATTGCGCGTGCTGACCCGCGCCCACCTGCTGCTTGGCGGCCCGAAGCGCTGGGAGTTCCACGACCTGCTGCGGCTCGCCGTCACCCGGTACGCCGTCGCCGACCTCGGGATCGAGGAGGTCGACCTTGCCGCGGCGACCGACCGGGTGCTCGGCCACTACCTCAGCACGACGCGGGCCGCTCTGGGCTGGATGGCAACGGTTCGCTCGCACGCGTCGTCCCCGGTGGAAAGCCCGTTCGATGGGTGGAGCAGTGCACTGGCCTGGCTGGACGCGGAACGGGCGTGTCTGGTCGCCGCCGTGGCCGTGGCCGACGAAACCTCGCGGGACCGCCGTGCGGTGGATCTGGCTTCCGCTCTGTCGGGCTTCTTGGCCTGGCGACGTCAAGTGGCCGACTGGGTCGCCATTGCGGAGATCGCCGACCGGGCGGTCCGACGGTTGCGCGACCGGCGAGGGACAGTGCAGGCGATCGTGAACCTGGGAGCCGCCCTGATCGAGGCCGGCCGGTTCAAGGAGGCTGTCAGCAACCTGGACACCGCCCGGTTGGCCGGCCGTATCCTCCTCGACGACTTGGCCGTTGAAGGGTGGGTGTACGACTACCTGGGTTTGGCGATGCAGGGAATGGGCGATTTCAGGGGAGCCGTGTACCAGCATCACTGCGCGATCGACCTGTTCCGGGAACTCGGCGACCGGCGTAGCGAGGCGGCGGCGCAGAGCAACGCGGGAACCGCGCTCCATCGACTGGGCGATCATGGACGGGCCATCGGCGCGCACACTGCCGCGGTCGAGATTTTCCGTGACATCGGTGACCGGCTCAGTGAGGCCATGGCGCGGGGCAACTTGGCGATCGCTTTACACGGGATCGGCGAGCCCGGCGAAGCGATCGACGTCTTCTTGGCTGTCCGCGCCGCCTTTGGAGAACGCGGTGACCGGCGCAGCGAGGCGCAAACGTGGCGCAACCTGGGTGTGGTGTTCCGGGAGGCGGGCTGGTTCGACGACACCGTGACAGCGTTCGTCGCTGCCGGCTTGACTTTCGCGAAGGTCGGCGACCGGCGAGCTGAAGTCCAGATGTGGCGCGAACTGGAACGCATATACACAGCCGCCCACCGGCCCGACGACGCTCGCTTCGCCGCAGAGCGGGCGGCCCCGGAGGCTGAGTCCGATAGCTCCGACGAGCCGATCCAGGGGTTGCACGGGTGGTGGATCCACACGGCGCTCGAAGACGAGTCGGGGTGAACAGCGCCGCTCGCAAACCTCGCACAGCGCCCGTAAGACCGGTCGCGAATGACGGTCCGGAGCCAGCGATCGACGAACTCACCCTGCCGGGCTAGCGAAGCGCCGAGAGGCCGTCGGAGTGTCAGCCCCAACCGAGTTACGTCCGCTGCAGCGTTCAGTCTGATCTGTACACGGGCAACGGTATTTATGCGGACCGCGATGGTCGTGCCCGCGGCCAGCAGGCACCATAAACGATCTTCGCTTCTCGCCCCTTCTGTTCGTCGTGAGCGCCTGGATTGTCGCCATCGTCATGTGTGTTGCTGCGACTGCTTTCGCTTCGCCCCAGCGCCTTTTCTGCTCCCGCGCGTACTCAGTATCGCCATCAGAGCGCTGCTGATGGGTTGATCAACGTCCTCCTCGTTCTGCGGCCTAAGTGGGCCATCCTCGTCAACTTCAGTTGACCGCGACCAGGGCTCCGCTGTGTGCCGCCCACGAGGGCGCTGCGCTGGCATGGCATCCCCTGGTCATCGCGACCTCGAGGTCTCTCCTCGAGGCGAGCAAAGGACCTGGCCGTGTTCAATCCTGATGAGGATCTCAGGCTCGATGGCGGTCACGACGCCGAGTGCGAGCCGTACCCGCATGCCGGCGGAGGTAGGTAGTCGCTGAGCGCTGCGAACTCCGCGATTTCGCGCATCTGCTTGCGGGGCATGTCGAGGAGAAGTCCCGAGTCGGGATCAGGGCTGGTGCTTGCCGAGTAATATGAGGTTGCGGTGTTGATCGAGTAGTTCACCGACGGGATTGAGGTTCTGACGTCGATTAATCTGTGCCGGTAATGGTGCGTGGCTGCATCGGTCAACCGCATGGCCGCCGGTAGGGGATGCCGGGGAGGTATCTGCTCCAGTCTGAGGTTGTAATAGTTGTTGTTTTTGCTTTGCAGACGACGGCGGCCGCTTCGTTTGAGATGAGAGGCCATCGGTAGACCGTCAGGGTCGAGTCTGGGTTGATGGCTGCAACGCCGATGAGTGCTCTGTTTTCTGATTCGTATGCTAGCGATATCAGGTCGCCAGTTTGGCGTGGGAAGTCGAGGGTGTGCCGAGGAAGCGCTGATAGATTTTTCAGATCTCGGATGGCGATTTGACCACCGCCTGTCTGCATGGCTAGCGTATACTCGGTCCCGCTTATAACATTGGCGGGCGAGGAATCCAATTCTAATGCGCCTATCTCGCGCGGATGGTCAGGGTTGACGATGTCCCAGATGATGGTTTTATTGGGCTCTGATGATGTGGTGGCAAGACTTGGCGTGCCAGGCGTCATTGTCATGTTGTATCTACCAAGTGTTCCTGTATCAGGCAGTCTGCCGGCTGCATGGAGACTGCCTTGGTCAAAGTTCCATAGTTGCACGTGTTCTGTGAGGCTCGAGGACCACGACCCAAGGCTGACTGTGGCAGTGCTATCGGAGAGCGCAATTACATGCGCGGACTCAATTTCACCGATCTGTCGAGCGCTTGCGCTTTCGGATATATTCCAAAATTTCGAAGCGAATTGAGAGATAGCGGTTCTCGATGGAGTGGTGAGTATATTTCCATTGGGGCTCAAGTGGATGCGTCCTGGGTGGTCGCCTATGTCGATGGTGTCACGTTCGCGAGGCTTGAAAGGGTCGGTAAGATTCCAGATCGTCACCTTGGTGCCATCGCGGGTTGCTGCAATCTTTCCGTCGCGGTTAATGCTAACTTCGCTAATGGTTTTGCCTGAGTATGCCAAGGACATCTGGTTCTCGGATCTGATCCATATTTGGAAAGGATTGGAAACCAGGAGAACCTGACCATTCTGAGCGAGTGCGTAATTGTTTGGACCAACGGCGGCGGGACCTCTTGCTAGCGTGGTGGGGCTGATCGCTGCCGCAGCAGAGGTGAGGACGTCATTTGTGACTGCTGAGGGTTGGAGTTGATGGATCGCCAGGCTGAGTTGAGCGGCCAGTGCTGGATTGGTCCGGTTCAGTTCCGGCATGTCCTTGATAACTTGAAGTATCTGCGCGGTCGTGCGCTGCTGCGTGGCGACTTTTTCCGCGCTGATTGCGTAGAAGATTGCACCGCCTGCCAACAGAACCACGATGACGAACAGGCTAGTGAGTTGTCGCCGTCGACGGGTACGGCGTGTTTTTGCTGCGCGTTCACGCTCCTCCGTAGCCGCGCTCGTGTCGACGAATATCCGTTCTGCGGCGCTCAGGTTTCTACTGTTAGTGGCCCAGTCATGTAGCAGGGCGAGTCGTGTGCCGCGGAGTAGTGTGCCGGGGTCCCGGTCGTGTTGCTCCCAGGTCGTTGTGGCGTTGGTGAGTTCGCGGTGCAGCCGCTGGCCCTCACGATCGGTGGCGAGCCATCTAGTCAATCGTGGCCACGCTTTGATCAGCGATTCATGAGTGAGTTCGAGCGAGTCATGGTCGCGAGTGATCAGCCGTGCGTTGGTGAGTTGTTCGACGACGGCGTGGACGGCGGGCGTGGTGTCGACTTCATTGAGGCTGATGCGGCGTTTGGTATCCTCGGTGCCTTCGCCGAGTGCGGTCAGCCTCTGGAACAGATCCCGGGCGATGTGCTGTTCGTGCTCGGACAGGCTGCTGAATATGGCTTCTGCGGTTTGCGCGAGCGCGGCGTCGATGCCACCTGTTGCGATGTATCCGGCGAGTGAGAGCCGATTACCCTGGCGTCGGCGCCAGGTCGCGAGCAAGGTGTGCGAAAGCAGCGGCAATACTCCGGCTTGGCCGTTGGCCTGGGCGATGAGTGTGGTGAGGAGCGCACTTTCGATGGTGCAGTCGGCTTGCCGCGTGGGGTGGGTGATGGCGCGGCGGAGTTCGTCGGTGGTCATCGGGCCGACTGTGATCTGGGCGTCCTGCAGCGCTACGGCGAGGTCGGCGTTGAGCGTGCAGTGGGTATAGAAGTCGGCGCGAACGCCGAGCACGACCCGGCAGCGGGTGACGGGGTCGGTGGTCGCGGTGAGCAGGGCTTTGATGAACTGCGCTCGTTCGCTCTCGTCGTGGCAGAGGGTGAACAGCTCTTCGAACTGGTCGACGACAAGCACGACCTCGGCGTCAGCGTGCGCCAGCAGCCAGCGGAGGGCTCCTGTGGCGGTGAGTTCGGCGCGGACATCGGCCTCGGCGCTTCCAGAGAGCGCGGCGAGCTGGCCAGCTAGGGCATCGAGGGGGTGGGCGCCGGGCGTGAACGCGGCAACGGGACCGGTTAGCCGAGGAATCAGGCCCGCCCGCAGGATCGAGGACTTTCCCGCCCCGGAAAGGCCGAACACCGCGAGGAAGCGTTGCCGCTGGAGTCTGCCGACGAGATCGTCAACGAGACGTTCGCGGCCGAAGAACCACTCGGCGTCGGCGGTGTTGTAGGCACGCAGCCCCATGAACGGGGCATCGGCGCCGTCGTCTTCGTCGGGTGAGGCCACGGTGCTCAGGTCGGCTGCGAGGGCGTGCCAGCGCTGTTCCCAGCTGTCGGTGTCGCCTCCGCACGCCTGGACGTAGCCGAGGGTGACTTTGAGGCTGGGCAGGCGCCGCCCGCCCGCGGCATCGGACAGCGTCGAGGGGGCGAAGCCTGCTCGCTGGGCGAGTTCGCGGTAGGGCGGGCTGCCGGCTTGTTCGCGCAGATGCCGCAGGTCGGCCGCGAATTCGGCGAGCGGGGAGCCGTTCATGTCCAGCGGTTGTTCAGCGCGTGGCAAAGCTGCCCCCAGGTTTCTTCAGGTCCGGTTGCCGATTTTCCGGAGGTGCCGGTCCGCTGTCCAGGGTCGAGCTTGCGGTGCACCTCTGTTGCATGGTTCGTCGCTGCTGCTGCGTGGGGCCTGTGGCTGTGTGGGTGCGGCAGCCGATACAGCCACCCGAGGCGTCGAACGTTGTGGGCTGGCCCCGTTATGGCGTTCTCGAGCCGACCACGCGATGGCCTGCCGGAACCGGTCAGGCCACCATCATTTCGGTTGGCTCCAGGTGTGGGTGCTGTCGTTTTGTCAGGAACGGGCTTTCGACCGACGGTGGGAAGGAATTCCGGGCTATGCGGGGCAGCTGTGGCGGAAGGTCGCACCGGTTGAGCCGATCGTGGTCGCGATGACGCCGTCGTCGGTGAGGACCGGCCGCCGGACGTCGTTGGAGTCCGGGCTGGTGAGCAGGGTGTGCGTGCGGACCCCGCTTTCCCAGACCCCGAGCGCGTAGTCATCGTCGGCGGTCCGGTAGATGCCGGTGGTGCGGGTGCCGGAATCGATGGCGGGTTCGTTCGTCCAGGTGTCCAGTCGCCTGACGACGGTGCCGGTCAGGTCCCATTCGGCGGTCACGAAGTCGTCGTTCTCGTACCAATCACCCACGATGCGGCCGTTGCGGAACCCGTTGACGTAGCTGGTACCGAGCGCGAGCTTGGTCATCGTCCCGTCCGGGTACCGCACGAAGTAGTCGGTCCGCAAAGTCGACGCGCGGAGCAGGATGCGGCCCTGCTCGTCGATCTCGACAGCGCTGACATCGCCGTAGAGGGTGGGATCGGGGTTGATTGTCAGCACTGTGCCAGGCGCGGCGGCCGGCCAGATTGTCATGTCGAAACTGCTACCGTCGCCGCGTGCGGTCCCGACGATGTCACCCGTGTCGTTGACGGCGAGTGCTCGTGCCGTCCGGTGGCCCGGCGGTATGGGAAGAGCGGTGAACCGGCCGTCCCGGTAGACGACCGCGTCGTCTTCGAAGCTGTCGGCATAGGTCATTCCGACCGCGGTGCCCGAGGCGTTGATGTCGTTTACCTCGGTTTGCTGGCCGAATGCCCGGCCAAGGTCTTCGGCCACACCGTTGTGCCAGCGGATCGCGTTGCCGTGGGACCCGCTGCCCGCGACCCAGCCGCCATTCGCGGCGGCCGAGACGTCGGCCCAGGACGTCCCAGCGGGTAGCGGCAGCGTGGCCTGCGTCCACGAGCATTCGCCTACGCCGCGGGCCGCGGCGGTGCCCGGGGTGATCGTCGCCATCGGGAGCAGTGCCACCGCGGCGGCCAGGAATGCCTTCAGTGTGCGTTTCATGATTTCCCCTCGTCCAGCGCGAGATCGCGACATTGTCCTTGCTGCGAAAACCGGCGGCTCCACGTCCGTGACGGACAGCCTGTAGCGGCAGCGTAGATGCAGCACCCGAACCAGCCCCCTAGTCGTCAGAGCGTGCCTGATTTTCGAGCGTGGTGTGGCGTCATGTGACGGTCATGGGTGCTTGAGGTCCCTGCACGCGTCGGCTGTGACGTCGTCACTGAGGCAGACGCGCACGGAGACCGGAGTGCCAGGCGCGGAGACATTCACGGTTCCCGAGAAGGTGCCGTTGCACAGCGGGGAAGTCGTACTGGTTCCTCCTGGCACGCCGCTCGCGGTGTACGCGGTTATAGACACCCGAAGACAGGAACTGGTCTTGAGGACGTAATCGACGTCGACGGAGCGCTGGTGCCATCTCACGGTTCCCTGCAGGTGGGCCGTGCCCTTGATGATCTCGAAGGGGAGAGTGGGATCCGCCGCGACTGCGGACGGTGCCGCTGAGATGAGCGTGGCCGCGGCGGCCGCGAGCAAGGCTGCGGTGCGCCGGCGTGTGGCTGGGCGGGCGTGGAACGTGTGCATGATGAGCATTCA
This sequence comes from Amycolatopsis sp. NPDC059657, assembly GCF_042734395.1. Lineage (NCBI taxonomy): Bacteria > Bacillati > Actinomycetota > Actinomycetes > Pseudonocardiales > Pseudonocardiaceae > Amycolatopsis > Amycolatopsis sp. NPDC059657. Next base: position 18,664 of record NZ_JBHWEB010000073.1, read on the forward strand.
CCTGTTTCTATGCTGACCGCGTTCTGATCGGAATGTGCTCAGAGTCAGTGGCGAGCCTGGGTGTGAGCCTGTGTCGGCCGCGGTCTCCGCGGCCGACACAGGTGTTCGTCGTGCCTGCTCGGTGGTTAGCTCAAGGTCCCGACGTGCTGGGTTAGCCTCGTCAGGTGCGTTGTCCCCGAGCCATATGCGGCGCCATGATCACGGGTGTGTCTTGGTTTCCTGGGCGCGGGTGACTCCGTTCTCGTCGTCGAATTGGAGCAAGACCCTGGACGCGCCGCCCGGCACGTCCACCGGGACGTTCATAGTGCCGGTGTAGGTGCGGTCGCAGACCGTCGCGCTCGCCGCTCCCTGCGGAAGGCCGCTGCGGTCGTAGCCGAACGCCCACAACGTGCGGCAGCCGTAGGCTTTGATCGAATAGTCGACGTCGACGGACCGCAGGTGCCAGCGGATGTGGCCGAGGGCGTAGCTCGCGCCGTACCTGAGCGGGCCGAACTGGGTGCTGGGATCCGCCGCGACCGCGGATGGTGCCGCTGAGACGAGCGTGGCCACGGCCGCCGCGGCGATCGCGGCGGCGACCTTTCCGCGGTGTCGGGTGGCTGGGCGGGTGCGTTGTATGAGCATGACAGGTACTCCTTCTTCTTGATGGTGGCTGCGCGTTGATCGGCGCGTATGACCGGCGTGAAAGGTCGTCTGGACAACCTCGGGGATCAATGCCCTGCCGTATGTGTAGCGGGGTGGCGTTGTTCGGTGCCGAGGTCAGACCGCCGAACATTGGCTCCGGACAACACGTAACTGGCAGCGGCGGTGGAAAGCTCACGCGAATGTGCCGATCACCGGGGCAATGCCAGATTTCAGCGGGTTCGGATCCGCCCGAATCTCGAAACCGGCCGGACTGCCAGGCGGCGGTTCGGGCGCACCCGGAGTTGTCGTCGGCTGCCGACACTCGCGGCGGCTTGACATGTTGATCTTGGTCAATTCAGGAGTTTCGTCATTTGTGCGCGGATGGCCGCTATCAGAGTTGGCGTAATGTGCCGTGATCACCTGGATGTTCGGCTGACGGTTGTCGCGTCTGCGGCGGGCGGCGGATTTGAAGCGACGCGCGGCGGATCATGTAGGTTCTCGCTGCTCGTGACATATCGATCTTGCGTGAGCTCCCTATGTGACGTCGGGTGCGCTGGCGTCACATAGGGATCCGGGCTTAGGGTCGATGTCATGGTTGATCATTGGGGGAGCGGCGACGACGTGACGGAGCCGGCGGCGTCGTCGGCCGAACGTCATGCCGTGTCGTACACGGTCTTGTCGGTAAGGGCGATTTGGGCGGCGGCTGTGGTGATCGTGTTGCTCGGCGCCGGGGTGGCTGTGTGGCTGCTGCTGGCGTACGGGCACGGCGACGCGCAGCAGCGTAACCAGCTCGAAGCGATCAAGACCGCGGGGACCATCGTGGTGGGCACTGGAGGAGCGGCGGCCTTGCTCTTGGCCGCGCGACGTCAACGTTCGGCCGAGATCGCCTTGAAGCAGAAGGATCTCGACCAGCTCGCGGTGGAACGAACGCACGCTCTGCAAGAGCGGATGGCCGCGGACACTCGTCTCGACGCCGGCGAGCGGAGGCTGACCGAGCTCTACACGAAGGCTGTCGACCAACTCGGCTCAGACAAGATCCCGGTGCAGCTGGGCGGTCTGTACGCGCTGGAGCGACTGGCCCAGGACAACGTGGGCCAGCGGCAGACCATCGTCAACGTCCTGTGTGCCTACCTGCGAATGTTCACCGACGCGGCCGATGACGTCACAGCGGACCACATCGACGGCCACAGGTTGCAGCGCGAACGCAGGGCACGTCAGGCGGCGGCCGTAATCCTGCGGACGCACCTGCGCCCCGATGACGGCGAGAGGTTCTGGCGCGACATGGACCTGGATCTGTCCGGTGCGAGTGTCCTCGAGTTCGATCTCAGCCAGTGCAGGGTTCGATCCGCGACGTTCCGGGCCGCGACCTTTGTCGGCGACGCACTTTTCGGTTCGACAGCCTTCGGAAGCGACGTCACGTTCGCGCTCGCGCGGTTCACCGGGACGGCAGAGTTCGCCGAAGCGGTATTCGAGGGATCTGCTTCGTTCGAGTCGGCGACGTTCAGCAGCGACGCCGCATTCACCGCAGCGGTGTTCACCGGGAAAGCTCGGTTCGACTCCGCGATATTCTCCACGCACGCCAGGTTCGAATCGGCGATGTTCACCCTTGGCGAGGCGCCCCGGCAGGTGCCTTTCGACAAGTTGCCGTCGGACATCATCCGAACGCTGACGGCTCTTCCGGCATTAGTGCCCTACGCCGACATCGTTCCCAACGACCCGGAGCAGGGCTCGAGGCTCGTACCTTTCGGTATCGGTGATCAGGACGGACAACCGGTGTGCTGGCGGTTCGACAACGATCCGCACTTCGTGGCGTTCATGGGCGCGGAATCGGGCAAGACGAACCTTCTTCGCACCATTGTCCGCGGAATCGCAGATCGCCACAGTCCGACAGAGGCGGTCATCATCGTGGTCGACTTCCGACGCACCATGACCGGCTACCTCGGGACCGAGCATCTCCTTGGTTACGCGGTGGCGCACCACCAGTTGAGCTCGATGATCTCTGACGTTCGCGACTCGCTTGAGAAGCGCCTGCCCGGCCCAGACGTCACAGCGGAGCAGCTCAGGGATCGCAGCTGGTGGAACGGCCCCGAACTGTTCATCGTGGTCGACGACTACGACACGATCCATCATCGAGGCCTCGACCCACTCGAACCGTTGTGCAAGTTCGTGCCTCAAGCGAAGGACGTTGGTCTGCACATCGTGCTCGCCCGCACCACCGAGGGGGCGGGTTCCGGGACTGAGGAGGCCACGCTCAACGCTCTCCTCGACTGCGCCGCGCCCGGCCTGGTAGGCAACGGCGACCTCCATGAAGGGCCGCTGTTGCGGTCGGTCTGGCCGTCCGCGCTGATGCCAGGCAGGGCTGTTGCCGTCGATCGCCTCAACGATCGTCAGCTCGTACAAATCGCTTGGTCAGAACCGGATTAACCGCTGCGCGTCGACCTCACCGCGAACCAGGGCATCACGTTCGTGCCGTACCTCCCGCTCGGCGGCTTCAGCCCCCTGCACCCCGGCACCTCGTCGGTCCGGAGCAGGACAGAAGCTATGACGGTCTGTGTGCTCTCGGAGTAGGGCAGATCGGTGACGTCGGAATCCCTGAGCGGGAGCGCGAAAGTGAGGGAGGCAGCGCGCTCCGGATTGTCGATGGAGCGCAGGGTGATCCGGCCGCCGACTTCGGCCGCGGCGATGGTGCGCGTGGTGCCGCCGACCACGACCGGCTAAGGAACGCAAGGTCGAGCACATCGTCCGGAAGAAGGATGGCACGATCGGCGAGCGCAACAGCTACGGCAACGACCTGCGCAACGTTCCTGGCTGATCGGGCCAGGGGCAGCGCTGCGGTAGCGGCACCCGGCTGTCGTCGAGCACCGCGAACAGATCCCCGAGTCGCTCGACCCTGTCGAGTACGTCGTCGGCGGTGAACGCGAGCTGTTCGGGGTGGCGGTAGGCGTGGACTTCGTCCCAGGTGATCGGGGTGGGCACCGTTGGCCGGTTGCGGCCGCGCAGCGAGTACGGGGCAATGGTGGTTTTGGCGGGATTGTCCTGGTTCCAGTCGATGAACACCTTGCCCGGCCGCCCCGCTTTGGTCATCGTCGACACCACCAGCTCCGGGGTCTCTGTTGCGAGCTTGTCGATCAATGCCTGATCCGCGGGTGTCTGGCGAGGACTTCGTTGAAGACGTTGCGCCAGCCTTGGCTATGGCAGTTTCGATCTGTGACTCAGGTGGTGTGCGGTTCACGCTAATGCGCGGCGTGTTCACCAGCTTGGCGGATTCCGATCGGTGGCGAGATTTCGGTTGGGCGCATTTAACGTGCAGGCGGCCGCCCGATTCTCTTTGGCGGGCCCGAAAAGTGCGATCCTGGAAAGATGGCAGGGGGAGAATCAGGACAACGAGCGCTGTCGAATCGCGCAATCGCCGTGTGCGCGGCGGGCCTGGTGGGTCTCGCGGTGGGTGCCTGCTGGCTGTTGCTCGGCTTGTATGGGCACGGCGGCGAGGCCGAGAATGCGCGACTGGAAAGTATCCGCACGGTAGGGACCATCGTGCTCGGGGCGGGCGGGGCGATCGCCCTCCTGCTGGCGGCGCGTCGCCAGCAGACCGCCGAGCACGACCTCGCGACCAAACGCCACGACCTCGTGTTGAGGGAGAGGGCGAACGACGACGCGCGCCATGATGCCGAGCAGCGCCGGATCACCGACCTGTACCACAAGGCTGTCGAACAGCTCGGCTCGGACAAGGCCCCAGCCAGGCTTGCGGGCCTGTATGCACTCGACCGCCTGGCGCAAGATAATCCGCCGCGGCGCCAGACGATCGTCAACGTCATCAGTGCCTATCTCCGCATGCCCTACGAGCTGCCAGGGCAACCCGTTGCCCAGGACGCAGCCAGGGATGCGCGCGACGAGTATCGAAGCGAGCTTCAGGAGCGCGAGGTCCGAATCACCGCTCAGCGCATCCTCACCGACCACCTGGCGCCGGACCACAGCGACGGTACGCAGTTCTGGGCGGATATCGACCTGGACCTCAGCGGCGCGCTGCTGATCGACCTCATGCTGCACGACTGCGAACTCAACGGTGCTCGCTTCATCAATGCGACCTTCACAGGTGAGACATTGCTGTTGGGAATCACGTTCAATGGAAGCACCCGCTTTGATGGAGCGACTTTCGAGCGCGACGCGTGGTTCGCCGAAGCGTCATTCAACGACAGCGTGCGTTTCGACAAGGTCACCTTCTGCCGAGATGCGCGGTTCGACGAAACAACCTTCGTCGGCAACACCTCATTCCGCGACGCGCGGTTTAGTCGTGACGCACGGTTCGACAAGACGACTTTCAGCGGGAAGGCGGTCTTCAGCGGTGCCGAGTTCGCCCGTGACGCCAACTTCACCAGCGCGAACTTCTCTGATGACGCCTGGCTGCCAGGAGTCAACTTCGGCCGGGACGCCCGCTTCGTCGCGGCCACCTTCGCCGGTGATGCCTGGTTCAGCCAAGTCAGCTTCAGCAGCTTCACGACCTTTGCTGGCACGACCTTCACCGGGGACATCCGGTTCGATGACACCACGCTCGATGGCGTGGCCTACGTTCCGCAGGAGCGAAACCCGAGGCCGGTGGATGATTTGACCTGATTAGTTCCGCTGGAGCGCGTGCCCGCTTCGCCGGAGCGCTTCGTCCTCGTATCGTCCTACCTGACACAGTCGGTCAACGCCACCCGTACTCGGTGGTGGTCGTTTGCCGACGTTCGGAGTTGACATCTCGCCGCCGCCTCTGGCCGCAGGGCCGAGCGGCCAGGGGGAGCGGTCGACGCCGCGGCAGCAGGCGAGAACCGGGTCGTCCGGTCAGGCCCGGTTCAGTTGCCACTGCTGGTTGGCCCCGCCGTTGGCGGCCCACTGCACGACCTGCGCCCCGTCGCTCGTCGCCGCACCGTAGACGTCCGCCACCAGTCCGCTGTCGTGGCTGACGATGGTGTAGTAGCCGTTGCCGGTGGGCCGCAGGTACCACATCTGGTTGGTGCCGCCGTTGGCCGTCCATTGCTGCAGTTGCAGCCCGGCCGTGCTGCTGCTGCCGTCGACGTCGAGCACCTTTCCACTCGCGACGTACCGGAGGGTGTAGGAGCCGTCAGAGGCCGTGGCGACGGTCCAGGTGCCGGTGCCACTCTGCTGGACCACCTTGGCACCGTCCGCGGTGGAGTTGCCCGCGACAGCGAGCGGCTTGCCGCTGTTGCGGTTGACGATGCGGTAGTTGCCCGGCGCGGGTCCGTCTCCGCCGCTTCCTGCGAGGTTGAAGTACGCCACCGCGTCGGTGAAGACGGGGCTACCGGACTTCGTGGTCGACAGCTGCAGGTACACGCGGTTGCCGGTGGCCGGGGTGGTGAAGGACACCGGCTGGGTGACCCGCGAGCCGAGTGGGACGGTCAGGGTCGTGCTTCCGGACGCGACGACCGCGCCGTCCGGCGCGTCGAGCCGCGCCGTCCAGGTGAAGCCCACCGAAGTGTCGGCGAAGTCGTCGTTGAAGACGGTGATGTTGCGGGTGACCGTGGCGTTCCGGGCGTAGTTGGGCACGGCCTGCGGCAGAGGGAAGGTGCCGTTGGAGTCCGAGGCGCCGGAGGCCGACCAGAACGGCAGGTCGACCGCGGCCACCGGGTTGAACGCCGCCTGCACGCGCTGGATCTGCGGGTTGCTCCAGGGGGCCGGGAGGTTGTCCGCGCCGTAGATGGGGCGACCGCCCTCCTCCGGGGTGAAGTCGCCGGTGCGCACTCCGGGCACGACGCTGGCCCAGGCGGACAGCAGCGTGTACGGACGCAGGTCGGTGGCGTTCTTGCCGCGCTTGGCCAGGGTTGCCGTGGCGAACCACTCGAAGCCCTGCTTGTTGTTGCATGCCGGCCAGATGTACTCGCCCTCGCCGTCGGGCCGCCCATTCACGGTTTTCAGGCCCTCCCCGTACCTGCCGAAGCCGTCGACGTAGTGCGGGATCACCGCGAAGTTGGCATACGTCATCCCGGGATACCCGTTGAGATTCCCGTCGACGCCCACCTCGGCAATGACCGGCCGGGTGCCATCGTTGCCGTTGATCGCCGCGTACAGGTCCTTCTCGAACTGTTCGGAATCCTGGCCGCTCTGGTTCGGCTCGTTGACCTGACTCCAGCGGATGACCGCGGGGTGGTTGCGGTCGCGCAGGACCAGCGCACGGGCGTGGTTGACCATGTTGTCGTGCCCGGCGATCCAGTCCTGCTTGCCAGAGGAGCCGCGAATCGCGGTCTCGCCGATGATCATCAGGCCCATCTCGTCGGCGACATCCAACATGTACGGGCTCGCGGGCTCCTGGTGGATGCGCAGCACGTTGTAGTTGAGCCGCTGGTAGTTGTCCACCGCCTGCGGCCAGCCGCCGTTGTTCGACGAAGGGGGCAGGAAGCCGGGCAGGGTGTCGTAGGCGTCGCCCTTGCCGCCGTTGTTGATCCGGTCGTAGTCGGCACCCTGGAGGTTGTCGCCGCGGAAGTTCACGCGCACGCCGTTGAGGTAGTAGTAGTCACCGTTCTGGGTGGCCTCCCGGAACCCGAACCGGTACGTGGCGTCGCTGGTGTGCCCGTCATCGGCGACGGCACGCACCGCCAGCCGGTGTAGCTGCGCCCGGTACCCCGACCGGTACGGCACGTTGGGCCACCAGTACGAGGTGCTGTCGAGGTTCCACGCGACCGGCCCGACGGTCACGGTCGCGGTCGAGTGGGCCGCCACGGTGACCGTACGGCTGGGCAGTTCCGGGTAGCTGAAAGCCGCTCCGTTGTTGGACGACAGCGACCCGGTCAGCGTCACCGACCGGGAACTGTCCGACGTGTTACGCACCGACACGTCGTAGCTCAACGTCTTGCCCGCCACCGACGTACGCACGAATGTGTCGCTGACGTACACCGCCGGGTACGTCCGCAGGAACGCCGAACGGTAGATCCCCTGGGGGACTGCCTCGGACCAGTCGGCGGCATCGGGCACCAGGTACCGGCCGTTGGATGCCTTCAACGCGCCGCGGCCCTTCACGGCGACGCTGATCGTGTGGGTGCTGCCGGGGGCCGCGTAGGCGGTGATGTCGAAATTCGACGGCGTGAACGCCGTGGTCTGCGTCGCCACCACCCGGCCGTCGACCGACAGCGTCGCCTGGTGATTGACCGCCCCGAACTCGATCCACGTCGACTGCGGCTGACCCGAGTCGGGCACGGTGATGGTGCGCGAGTACACCGCCGCGTTCACGTCGGTGAAGCCCTGCTTGTACCAGCCGCCGCCGGGCACGGTGATCGAGGTCGCCCCTCGACCCGTCGGCGTGAAACTCCACGTCCCGGCCAGGTCGACCGAGGCGATCGCGGCGGCGCCGGCAGCTGCGGCCGCGGGCGCTGGCTGTGTCGCGGCGGCCGGCTGTCCTGCGGCGGCGGGTTGTACCGTGTCGATGATCGCGAGGAATGTGGCGCCGGCCAGCGCTGCGCGGGCGAAGCGCCGGGATAGCGTGCGAGGGCTGTTCTGACGCATCAAGAAATCCCTTTCGCGGGTGTCGCGTCTACGGGGATATACCGATCATCGGACCCATCGTCGCTACCGCCGGGGCCGCCAAAATAGAGGTCCACTATGGACTCGTCTACCGGCTCCATGCCCGCGGAGCAGGGCATCGGTCGGTAAACAATCGTGTTCGAACCGGTTCGACAGGACGATAAGCGGGGTCGACTCGTGGTGTCAAACATGTCTATGGCTTGCTTGCGACGAAGGAAGAGCGCAATCCCGTGAAACTTTCAAAGCCGCGACTGGGTGCACCGCCGTCGACGGTCCACTGGATGACTTGTGCCCAGTCGTTAGTTGCGGCGCCGGAGACGTCGGCTAGCGGCGGCTAGCTGGGCATTCCGCACATTGAGCCTTTCCGGGTAACCGGTTTGGTTGCTGTGGGTGACCTCTTCGCTGTATTAGCTCCCTTTGAGTTCAGAGACTCGATCACTGTTGCGCCAAGGTTTGTCAAGTAGATTCTTGTGTAGTTTGTTTATAGTTGATGGCGTGAAAGTTTCAGCAAGGACGAAGCCGGAAAGCGGGACCCTCTCGTCATCAGGAAGTCGCATAAGATCGTTCAGTTCGCGATCTACAATTTCTCGGACACGACGCTGCCGGTGTCGCCGATCGACACGTCGATGGCGATGTGGGCGGCCTGGATGCCGATGCCGTCGAGTCCTTTGTGGAGGTTGAGCACCCAGTTGCGAAGTGCCGCGGCGGCGGCGTTGACGTTGCCTGCGCGTTCCGGCCGTGTCTCATGTCGGTGTCACCATCGGCTCGGCCGGCAGCGATGGCGGCGACGGCCAGGGCCTGTTCATCCTGGCCGGCATCGCCGCGGCGGTGCTGCTGCTGGCCGGACTGGTCGTGGCCGTCCTCGACTGATCCGGAAGGACCGAGCCGAAAGGCTTGACGTCCACCACGACCGGACCCGAGTCGGTGATCAGCAGGAAGTCCGGAACGTGCTTGCGCTCGACGCTGGCGATCACGGTCCGGATTAGGAACGGCAGTGGCGTGGTCCGCCGGACCACGGCGTCGAAGTCGGCGAGCAGCAGACGCGTTGGTCCCAGCAGCCATCCACCGGTGAGTCGGCACCGAGCGGGCGCCGGCTCACAAAGTATCGAGCCCGGCGGCGGAACATCCAACAACACCGCGCTCGAGGCGCTGCCTGCCGCTCGGGTCGACGCCACGACCTACACATCGGCGCGGAACCGGCTGCGGGTGAGCCGCCGAGGGTGACTCCACCCGGTCGGCCCAGTCTCACTTCCATTGCATAAAGTGCAGCTCAAGTGCAGTTCTAAATGAGAAAGCGCAGCGAGATTTGAGACCCTACAGCGTCGATGTAGGTTCTCGCCGGTCTTGACATGTCGATCTTGTCATCGCGGCATAGCGGACATTTCCTGGTAGATAGTCGCGGCTGTGGGGTTCGCAGCGCGTGACATGCCGGTCTTGCGTGACTTGGGCGTTCTTGGCCGTCTCACGGCATTGTTGCCATGATCAGTCTCAAGTCCGTGGCATTTCCTCGCGAGGGTGAGAGTGGGCTGCTTGTCCGAGTCGGCCGTGTACACCACGCTGATTCTGACAAACCGGTGAGCTGAGCTAATTGTCCACCGAGGACAGTCGGCTGGGCGTCCGTATGTTGGCCGGGTCGGGTCGTTGGCCGATGACCCAGACGATGACGCGGCGGACGAGCGGGTCGGGATCGTAGGTGGGCAGGTGATGCCGTGGGTCGATGCGGGCGAGGATTCGTCCGGCGAGTTTGCGGACACGCCCCTCCTCGGTGGTTACCAGCACCTGCGCCAAGGTAGGCGCGAGTGAGTCGTCGGCCAGGCGAACCAGGCCGGTGAGGGCGGCGTGGACGTGCCAGCCGTCGCAGGCGGCGGCCAATCGGCCGAGAGCGCGGTGATCGCCGTGCTTGGCCAGCACTCGGAAGGCCCATGTACGTACGACGGGGTGGACGTCGTCGGCGGCTTTGAGAGCGGCGGGAGTCGCCAACGGCCCGCCGATCCGGTTCAGTGCCAGCAGTGCGCCATGGCGAACATAGTGCGAACTGTGGCCGAGCAGCGCCACGATCGACGGCGCGGCCTCCAGCGCTTCGAGCTTGCCGAGCGCTTCCATCACGGGCAGCGACTGGAGGCCGTCGGACTCGCGCAGGACATCGATGAGCGGGCCGGTCGCCTCGGCGACGCGCAGGTTGCCGAGCATTTCCGCGGCCGCGAAGCGGCCTGGGCGGCGGTGGCGGAGGTGTTCGATCAGCACCGGCCCGACCCGCGGGTCGCCTGCCCGGCTCAGTGCGCGGGTGATGTCGTGTGTGGCGCTGTCGTGTACCTGCCCCAGTGCGTCGGCCAGGACGTCCAGCCGTCTCGGCGATGCGCTGGGCGGCGTAGCGGCTGATCCAGGCCCGATCGGGGTCCGTCTCGTTCATCAGCGTGACCAGCAGGTCGAACACCTCGTCCGTGGACTGTGCGGTGAGGCCTTCCAGTGCGGCGTACACGACGTGGGCGTCCGGGTCGGACAGGGCCTGCACGAGGATGGGCTGATGGGCGGACTCGCGGCCGGAACCGAGGACGCTGACCGCGATGACGCGGACCAGCCTGTTCGGGTGGGCCGCCAGGGTGGTCAGCCAGGTCAGCCCGGCCGGATCGGACATGACCGCGTGCGCGTGCTGGCGGAGCGCTTGGCGCGCCTCGGTGTGCGCCTGCGCGCGTTCTGGCTTGATCGGTTCGAGGTTGACCAGCCGGGCGACCAGCGCATCCCCAACGGCCGTGTCCGAATCCCGATGTTCGTGCATGACTTTCAGTATGCCCGGCCGCACCAGCGAAATTCGCCCACACGATCGGCACGAGAGTGGCACAGCAGCGGACCGGCCCGGTCTGGGCGGTGAGATTGCAGCCGCGCGGCCACCACAGCTGCCCCCACGCCGCCGGACGCATCATCGCCAGCCTCAGAGCGGCTCAGCCGCCGACGGCGACTGAGCCGCTCGTCCCGGTCTCATTTCGCGGACGCCGAGGCGTGGCAGGGTGCCGCGCCGAACTCCGTCGTGGAGAACCTGGACGGGCCGACGGAGCTCATCATCGCGTGCAGCGGCTACCGCTGGGTTCCCGGACGATCGCCAGCGGAGTGTATCAACGGTGTGGTGCCGATCGGCGGGGTTTACCCGTCGCGCGACGCCTTGCTCATCGACGAAGCGGGGGAGCGGACCCAGGGGGCGGCGAGCTGTGCGTATCAGGTCCGCGACGGTCGAGAGGTCGGCTCGGTGCGGCCGAACGGCCGTGTGCCCGGAGAGACCGGGGACGTAGACGCAGGGTCACGTAGCGATCGCGTGGAAGACGCAGTCGTCAGAACATGGTTCGGCATCGCCGAACCGATGCCCTCGAAGCGCTTGATGCCATTCTAGTTCCCGCTGACCGGCTCATCATGCATGCCATCGGCCGTAACCGGTCATCGTTGTCGAACAGCTATGGGACCGGTCCCCCGGAATGACTGCTCTAATTTCGCCCGGCTGGGGCCGGTGAAAGTACGTCATGGCATTTGCGGACAAAGGCGAGGCAGCATGTTCGACATTCGTCGTCAGTGGGTACGGGGCGTGGCACGAGTCTTGCTGCCGGTGCTGGTAACCGCGGGTCTCTCGGTAATCACGCCGCCCGCGATGGCCGCGACCGCGGCGGCAACCCCGCTCGTGCCACCGCCGTCGCCGCGGTGTGCCGCTACCGCGGCCTTGGCTGCCGCGCCCTCGGGCGGAGCGCCGGCGCCGGAGGCGATGAAAGCGGCCGCGCGCAAGGCAAGAGCCACCGATTCGGCCGCCTACGCCGCGCCGGAGACCGCCCGGCGCATGATCCCGAGCAACGCCTACCACTCGGCCGTCACGCTGACCAATACCACCGCGGCGGCGTTTCCCGCCGCGACGAAAGTGCTGTCGTACCACTGGACGCGGCCGAACGGCGAGGACGCCACTACGGCCGCAAACCGCAAGGAGACGCGGCTTCCCGCCGATCTCGCGCCCGGCGCCTCGGTCACACTGGACGGCCTGATCCAGGCGCCGGCGCTGGGTGACATCAGCAATGAGCGCGAGCAGTTCTCGCTGCGCTGGGACATCTACGACACCGCGGCCAAGACCTGGCTGGCCGATACGGCACAGGTGCCGACGCTCGATCAGGACGTGCGGGTGGAGACCCCGACGTCCGACCAGCTCGGGCTGGAGAGCTTCTACTCCTATTCCTCGGTGAAAACCGGGGGCGGCGGCACCGCGTCGGTGAACCAGTTCTCCGGTAACGCGGTGTGGGGCCACGACGTGTTCACCAACCCCAGCCGGGGCCCCTCGAGTTTCGTGCGGCTGAACTACAACAGCAAGGACACCTCGAACGCTTACGGCGGACCTGGCTGGTCGATCGCCGCGTCCACGCTGAACCGGCTGGGTACCCCGCTCGCGTTCGACGGCGCGGCGGGCTCCGGCTGGGCCCAGACCGTGGTGCTGACCGACGGTGACGGCACCAGTCACCGCTGGGACCTGGACAAGCGAGGCAGCACCGATCCCGCCAACTGGGTCTATGACTCGCCTGCCGGGGTGAACCTCTACCTGCGGTACCTCCCGGACAACCCGAACGACCGCAAATGGGTGTTCACCGCACCCGAGCGCACCGACTTCTTCTTCGACACCGACGGCTACCACACCGCCACAGTCGACAAGAACGGCAACACGATGTCGTTCGCCTACGGCCGGGTGATCATCGGGAACCGCAACAGCGGCGTACTGCGTGCCGTCACCGATGCCGCCGGCCGCCGCACGCTGACGTTCGACTACTACCAGGAAGGCCTGCCCGCCGCTGTCGTCGAAGGCGACAAGAAGCACCCCGTCGCGAAGCTGGCCGTGCCCGCGATCGTCAATCAGCTCAAGTCGATCACCGACGTCTCCGGACGGGTGGTGAACCTCGTCTACGGCGACAACGGGGCGCTTCGCGAGATCGACGACGCCGTCGGCACGCCCGACCAGAAGACGTACCAGTTCTTCTACGGCACCACCGGCACGACGGTGAACAAGCTGATCCGCACGGTCGACCCGCTGGGGCGCTCGACCGGCATCGACTACTTCACCGACCAGGCCGATGCCCTGCGCTTCGGTAAGGCGCGAGTCATCACCGACCGCCGGAACGCGGCGACCGGTTTCGACTACAGCGACCCCGACGGCGCTGCCGGGCCGGATATCAGCTCCGTGGTCACCGACGGGAACGGGCATGCCAGCCGGTTCCGGCTCGATGGCTACGGGCGGTTGACCGCGTCGACCGATGCGCTCAATCGCACCACGACGCTGGTCTGGGATGCCGACAACAATGTCGTCCGGCTGACCGAGAACAACGGCGCCACGAAAGCCTGGTTCTACGACCCGAAAACCGGGTTCCCGTTGGAGATCCGCGACGCCGAGGCCGTCCGGCAGAACACCCCGCCGACCGTCCTCACCTACCGCTACGCTCTCGACGGCTATGTCGCCGATTTGACCGGCAAGACCACCCCCGAAGGCAGGCGCTGGCAGTTCGTCTACGACGAGAACGGCAACCTGGTCGCAGTCACCGACCCCAAGGGCACCGCCACCCCGGACCCGAATGACTACACGTCGCGGTACTCCTACGACGAACTCGGTCACCTGATCAACCAGGTCGACGCCAACGGCCACGCGACCGTCTACGGGGACTATGACGCGGTCGGCTACCCGAACATGATCGTCGACGCGCTGGGCTGCACCACACGCTACCGGTACGACGCCGTCGGCAACCCGGTGTCCACAATGGACGCACGCGGTAAGGTCGGCACGACGAGCTATGACATCTTCAAGCGCCCGCTGGACAGCAAACTGCCCAAGGACGAGGCGGCGGGCGTCTACATCACCACGCCGGGTCCGCGGTACGACGCCAACGACAACGTCATCACGGCGACCGACGCGCGCGGCTCGGTCACCCGCACCGTCTATGACGAGATGGACCGCACGGTCGCCGTCTACGCGCCCAAGGACACGCCGGACGGTCCCGAGAAACTCACCACGCTGTCGTACGACGCGGTCGGCAACGTCATCGGGATGACCAAGCCGAAGGGTAACCTGACGGCGCAGGACCCGAACGACTTCACTGAGTCGCTCCGCTACGACGAGGTGAACCAGCGGGTCGAGACCAAGGACGTCAACGGTGACCGGATCATCGCCGCGTTCGACGACGTCGGCAACATGGTCACGAAGTACGACCCGCGCGCCAATCGGACGCCGGACCTCAACGACTACGCCACCAAGTGGGTCTTCGACCAGAACCACCAGGTCATCTCGACGATCGACCCGCTCGGCAACTCGACGCGCACCCGGTACGACCGAGACGGCAACGTGGTCGGCAATACCGACGAGGACGGCAACGAAACCCTCATCACGCTCGACGAGCGCGCCAAGCAGACCGAGGTGCGCTCGCCGCACGACAAGAGCGGTTCGGTCCAGTACTTCACCACCCGCTACGAGTACGACCAGGTCGGCAACAAAACCCGCACGACCAACCCGCGCGGCGCCGACACGCCCAATGTCGCCGACGACTTCGTCGCCGAGACGATCTACGACGAGCTCAACCGCAAGCGTGCCGAGATCCTGCCCTACGACCCCGCTGACGCGGACGCCAAGGCCGCGGTCGGCACCATCTACACCTACGACGAACTCGGCCGGGTCACCGAGATCAGCGCACCCCCGTCACACGGCTCCGGTGCCCGCACCGTCACGCGGCAGAGTTACTACGACAACGGCTGGATACGCAGTTCGAACGACGCGTTCGACATCGACACCAGCTACGACTACAACGAGACCGGCCAGCAGACCGTCCGCAGTGTCAGCGGTTCCGGCGGCGCGTCCGCCCGGACGCAGACCTGGACGTACTACCCGAGCGGCAAGCAACGCAGCCGGTCCGACACCGGCGTCCCGGTCGGCGCGGCGTCCGTGCTCGTCGACAACGCCGACGCGCGCCGCACCTACGCCGACGACGGCTGGAGCGTCGCCCAGTCGCCCAAGGGCTATCAGGGCACCCAGTACTCGACGATCACTACCAAGGGTGAAGAGGACTACTTCACCTGGAAGGCCTCGATCCCGCGCAGCGGGCGGTACGACGTGCAGGTCTGGTATCCGGAAGGCACCGCGACCAACGCGACGTACTACATCAAGCACGACGGCGGCAACGCCGAGGTCGTGATCGACCAGAGCAAGAACCAGGGCCGCTGGGTCAGCCTCGGCAAGTTCGCCTTCACCGAAGGCGACACAAGGGAGATCGTGCTCGCCGGCGAGAGCAACGGCACGGTCACCGCGGACGCGGTGAAGCTTGTCCGCGACACCACGGGGGAGCCCGACACCGAGAACAAGACGTTCACGATGTCCTACGACCCCAACGACAACATGACGAAAATGGCCGACTCGTCGCCGGGCGCCCCGGCCGACACGTGGGACATCGGCTACGACGAGGTCGATCTGGCCGACTCGATCAAGGAGTCGAAAGCCGGGAAGGTCCTGCACACCACGACCTACGGTTACGACGAGAACGACAACATCATCAGCACGCGGATGGACGGCCATTCCGCCACCTACACCTACGACAGTCGCGACCTGGTGTCCTCGATCGTCAACAAGCGCAACGACGGCGAGTCCGGCAAGACCACCACCTTCAGCTACGACAAGCAGGCCCACGTCACCCGCCAGGTTAAGGGCAACGGCAACGTCCTCGAGGCCACCTACTACCTCGACGGCCTGCTCAAACGGCAGACCGAAAAGAAGAAGAACTCCTCGACCGTGGTCGCCGACCACCAGCTCACCTACGACGCCAACTCGAACAAGACCCGCGACACCGGCACCATGCAGAACGCCGACAACGGCGGCTCGATGTCGTTCACCAAGAACTACACCTACGATCCGCGCGACCGTATCCGGAAGGTCACCAAGTCCGGCTCTGCGGGCGGCGCCACCGAGCAATACCGCAATGACGACAACGGTAACGTCTACGACCAGACCGTCGACGGCGTCCACACGACGTTCGAATACGACCGAAACCGCCTGCAGAGCAGCAAACGCGACGGCACCGAGTCCGACTACGACTACGACGCCTATGGCCGTCTCGATCACGTCAGCCAGAACGGCGAGACGACCGAGCGCTACACCTACGACGGATTCGACCGCAAGACCAAGCTGGTCAAAGACAAGGATGACGACGGCCAGCCCGCCAAGACGACGCTGTACACCTACGACCCGCTCGACCGGCAGACCAGCAAGACCGAGGACGCGACCGGGGACAAACGGGTCACCAACACGCACTACCTCGGCCTGACCCAGCAGGTACTGACCGAGGACGTCAAGAACAAGCTCAGCAAGATCTACCAGTACTCCCCAGACGGGGAAATGCTCGGCCAGATCCGCTTCGGCGACGACGGAAACGGCTCCGCCGAGGACGTCTACATGGGCTTCAACACCCGCTCCGACGTCGAACAGGTCACCGACAAGAACGGCAACACCAAGTCGACCTACGGCTACACCGCATACGGCGAGGAAGACCTCAAGCAGTCCACCGGCGACGACAAGACCGAGCCCGCCAACCCCGACAAGCCCGAGAAGAACTCCTACCGGTTCAACACCGCGCGTCACGACAAGTCGTCGGACTCCTACGACATGGGCTTCCGCGACTATTCCCCAGGCACCAACCGATTCCTGACCCTCGACCTCTACAACGGCTCCCTGTTCGACCTGGGCATGAGCGTCGACCCGTGGACCAGCAACCGTTACACCTTCGGCGCGGGCAACCCACTGTCACAAGTGGAGCTCGACGGGCACGGCTGGTTCGACGACGCGGTCGGCTTCATCGAGCAGCACGCCGACGTCGGCCACCTGATCCTCGACGTCGCCAGCAACATCCCGGTCGTCGGCTCGGCGGCCGCGGTGATCAACGGCGCCTGGTACGCGGCCGAGGGCGACGTCGCGAACTCCGTGATGTCGTTCGCTTCCGCCGTTCCTGGAGCCGCCGTGGTGGCGAGTGCGGTCAAGCTGGGCAAGGCCGCGGTCAAGGGCGCGGAGGCCGTTCAGACGATCAACGGGGCCACCAAGGCCGCCAGCGCGGCGATCCGCGAGGAGAAGATCGCCAGCCAGGCCGCCGCCAAGGGCCTCAACGACGCAAAAACCGCACCAACGCCAACGCCTGCGCCAAAAGGACCTGGCGGCACGGCCACCACCGCGCCGCCAGGCAAAGGCGCCCCTTCGGGGGCAGGCCAGGGAGGCGGCCCCGCCGCCAACGGCGGTGGCACCAGCGCGACCGGCAAGGCTCCCCGTTGCCTCTTGAACAGCTTCGTACCCGGCACTCGGGTGGTGATGGCCGATGGCACGACCAAGCCCATCGAAGACGTCAAAGCCGGTGACCTCGTGGCCGCCACGAACCCGACTCCGGGAGCGGGAACTTTCGAGGCCCAGCCTGTTACTGCCGCTTACACCAGTACAGGCAGCAAGAGCCTCGTTGAAATCACCATCGACACAGACGGTGAGGCAGGTGCGGCTACCGGTACCGTCGTAACCACCGACAACCACCCGTTCTGGGTTGACGATCGTGGACGCTGGATCGTCGCGGCGGACTTGCACCCAGGCGACCTGCTGCGGAGCGCCACCGGCCGACGACTTCTGGTTGCCTCGGTCCGAGGCTGGACCCAGCGGCAGCAAGTTCACAATCTCACGGTTGCCGGCGTTCACACCTTCTATGTGCTCGTCGACGCGACTGCGATCTTGGTGCACAACGGCCGTCCGCCGAGGCAGTACCCGGATCCCAATGCCGAAGGTTGGCCGCACACGACCTTTCAGCGTCAGGGGGACACCGGAGAAGTCAAGAAGTATGCCGAATGGGGACCGCCGGCTGATCCCCGCGACAAGCGCCCTATCGTCCTGCAGAAGCGTTTCGACCGGTACGGCCCTGAGCACACCAACCCGGACGGCGCGAAGATCGATACGCCACACATCAACATGCCCAACGACGGCCCCGCACGCAAACCTGAGACCTGGGAGAAGCCGCAAGGATGCCCGTAAACGATGGTGACCCGTTCCAGTTCCTGCAGGCCTGGTATGAGAGCCAATGCGACGGAGATTGGGAACATGAGTACGGCATACGTCTTGGAACCCTGGACAACCCTGGATGGTGGTTCGAAATAGATCTGACGGGAACAGCATTTGAGCGGAAACTCCTGCCGAAAAGTAAGACCGAGCCAGGTTTGGGGCGTTGGATTTGGTCGGAATCGGACGGTCGTCAATACGCGTGCTCGTGCGATAAGTCGTCGCTCAATTTAGCCCTTGAACTATTTCAGAAATTCGTTGAAACGCGACCTGAAGAAGATTGATCAACTTGACGGAAAATAGCTCTGAGGGAGACATCCAGTGAGAATGATCGAATGGCTTTCTCGGCTGTCGTTGTCGGTGGCATTGGCGATTACCGCTGCTGAGCTATCGACTGCCAGTCAGGCATACGCAGCGACAGAAGCCGCACTGCCGCTGCCCAGCTACGGCGACATAGCCGTCGACGAGGCCCGTCAGCAGGTGTTCATCACCGGCGGCCCGGCGGCGAACTCGATTCTGGTTACCAACTTCTCCGGCTCGGTCACCAAGATCATCGACAACGAACTCGGCGCCACCGGCCTCGAACTCTCCGCCGACGGCACCAAGCTCTACACCGCGCTCGCCGCAGGCGACGCCATCTCGGTGATCGACACCGTCACGCTGGCCGAGATCACCCGCTACCCGACCGGTCCGCAAAGCTGCCCGACGCATCTGGCACGCACCGGGCCCGTGCTCTGGTACGGCTACGGCTGCGACGGCACCTTCACCGGCAAGATCGGCAAACTCGACTCGGCCGCCGCCACGCCTGTTCCGGTCGGGAACCAGCAGGGCAACGTCCGGTTCCAGCGAGCGCCGCTGCTGAGCTCCGCTGGCACGGAGACCGGGCCGCTGGTGGCCGGACAGCTCGCGCTGAGTTCCTCAATGATCCAGGTCTACAACCCCACCGGCGGGGTACTCACCGCCGGTGCGAACGGGGATGTCGTCGGCTCCAGCCTGACCGACCTCGATCTGACCTCGGACGGAACCGCTCTCTACAGCGCCGCAGGCTCCCGCGATCGCGTGGACGCCTTCTCATCCGTCGACCTCGCACGCAGCGGGGCCTACAGCGTGCGCCCGCGACCGAACTCCGTCGCACTCAACGGAGCGAACACGTACATCGCGACCGGTGCCATCACCGGCGACAACAACGATGTGCTGCTTTACAAGGTCGGAACCAGCATGCCCGCCAAGACCTTCGCGCTCGGATCGGGTGAGGTGGTCGCGCCACGCGGCCTTTCCTGGGCCGGCAACACCAATCGCTTGTTCGTCATCAGCCAACGCGACAATCAGCCGCAGCCCAACTTGACGGTGATCGTGTCGCCGCAACCTCCCGCGGTCTAGGACGGACCGGTTCCGCTGTTGCGTGACGCCGCTGCGCGAGCCGCCCAATTGCAGGCGGCTTTCGAGCGGCCTGACAGCGAGGCTGTGCGGGAGCAACTTCACGCTGGTACCTGCCCTCTTCGGGTTCTTGATCATTGTCTGATTCTTGGTCCTGAGCGAGGACCTCCTCCAGTACACGCTGGACATCTCTACAGGTGGCTTGGAGGAGGGTCGCGTGTGATCTGAGCGGTCCAATGAGGACTCTCGTGGGCTGGGGCGGGGCTACTCATCGAGCACGATGTTTTTTATGATGACTTCCATGACTACCAGAAGGATCAAGTCGACTACCTAATCGCGCACGGCGTGGCCGAGAACGCTGGAGGCCATATCCGGCTAGCAAGTGCCGACCAGTTCGTGGTGCTGCGCGATCTCTACGAGTTGGAAGCGGCAAGTTACTACCATCACCGCAAAGGTGCGCGCGAAGCAATCGATGAGATGGTCACAAAGGGTTGGCTTGTGCGGGCCGAGTCGCTGTTGTCTAAGCCTGAAGCAAACTACTTCAACTACTGCCTCAATCATCAGGACTTCAGCGATGGCCTGAACCTGCGCAACAGGTACCTGCATGGCGCAATTCTTGACGTCGCGGATGAAGAGGAGCACTACCGGACCTACATCACCGCGCTCAAACTACTGGTTGCGCTTGTGATTAAGATAAACGATGATCTCTGGCTGCGCGAGAGTGAGGAGCTCGCTAACGGAACCGAGGCGACTCCGTCTGAGCAGGACTGTTAGCCCGGATCTTTCGCGTGGGTGACGGCCTGGCTTGAGACTGTGGTCGGTGGTTGTTGCGTGTCGGCCCACGACGCCTGCCGTCGCGGACACACCGGCTTGACCGGGTACGATATGCATGCCCCACCTGCCATCGCAGCACTTGGTCGTCGGCGACGTCGAACCGCCGCGTGCCGCCAATGCGAACAGCACGGCCGCGACGGCCAGCAGCACGCCAATCTGCCCACGCCCCGACCCGCTCCGCTGAAACGTCGTTCAGGCAGGTGCCCACACCACCACCACGAGAACCCGCCGCCCGACAAAGCTCGAACCCACTCGTCGCAGCTGGACAGCTTCAGCGATCTTCAGCGCGCGGTCATCGACAATAGCGGATGTTCGACCGCAAGGGGCTACGATCCCGAACCAGATGATCGTTCTGGAGTAAGACGAGTGCTTACAGCCAGGCTGACGGCTATGCCTGCTCACAGCCTCAGAGCTATGCCGGCGTGTCGGCTTGCTTGGTGCAGAGAAGCTCCCAGCACTTCAAGGCCTGGCCGCTCGACACCGTCATCGCCGAGCTCACCCGAGGCCAGCCCTACCGGCATGTCATGGGTTACGAGCTGGGGGAGAGCCGCCGCGCCGATCGCGACGCCCGGTACAACACCGCGCTGCGCACCGGCGAATACCCGCTGCGCGAGTGGGGCTGGGATCGCGCCCGAACGCAGCGATTCCTGCAAGACACGTTCGGGGTGCAGGCGTGGGTCAAGTCGGCGTGCGTCTACTGCCTTCTCTCTGCTTTGCTGCCGTGTCTCGATAGGTCTCCATGCGGGTGGCCGTGTCCCGTAACTGTGTTGCAGTGCCGTCTGTCTCGGATGTATGCACTGTGTGTGGAGTTGATCTTCTTCTCGTGATGCTGACGAACAAAACCACCAATCCCAGACGACCCGGAATCCGCCGATTAGATCCGGACAGGGGACCGCAGGCGCGCCACTAGACCACCGCTATCGCGTCCACTTCGATCAGGTAGCCGGGCGCGGCGAGAGTCTCCACCCCAAGCAGGACGTCGGCGGGTTTGTGGTCGCCGAAAAGGCCAACCCTGGCCCGCTCGATGACGGGCAGGTACTCCCTGCGGTGCCCGACCACGTAGATCGTGATCTTGGTGACCTGATCCGGTCGCGCGCCCGCGGCGGTGAGGGCCCGACCGAGGTTGGCGAAGACCTGCTGGGCCTGCGCCGCCAGATCCCCGGGGTGGATCAGGTTGCCATCGGGGTCGTCGGACATCTGTCCGGCGACGAACACCATGCGGCTGCCCGTCGCGATGACGACGTGGCTGTAGGTCTCTGGTTTGTCCAGTCCGTCTGGCTGGATGATCTCGATGGCCATCGGCGTGATGTCCGCTTTCAGTTGGTGGTCGCTGGAAAGGCCTGCTCCGTGAGCCGGTACGCGAGTTCGAAGTGGGTGACGTGTGGATCCGGTACGAGGCCGAAGTGATCGTCACCGGGGTAGTCGCGGGCCGCGTCGGTGTCGTCCCCGGCGTAGCGCCGCACGGCCTCGCGGTCGGCCCAGGTGGTGAGCAATGTGATTCGGACGCGGTCTCCGTCCGGCTGGTGCAGAACTGTCGCGTCGAGAAAGCCTTCGATATCACGCATCTCGGCGACCGCTTTGGCCAGCAAGTGCCGGTGGAAGGGTTCCGCCTCGCCAACGGGCACCGAACCCTGCCACATTCGCACGACCGGCCGCTGAGTGCTCGACATGGGCTTT
This sequence comes from Amycolatopsis sp. NPDC059657, assembly GCF_042734395.1. Classification (NCBI taxonomy): domain Bacteria; kingdom Bacillati; phylum Actinomycetota; class Actinomycetes; order Pseudonocardiales; family Pseudonocardiaceae; genus Amycolatopsis; species Amycolatopsis sp. NPDC059657. The sequence goes on from NZ_JBHWEB010000073.1 coordinate 40,754, forward strand.
CCTCTCCTGGGCGGCGATCGCGATGATCAAACTAGGCCACCAATGCGGTGTCGCGTCTTGCCAGATTGCCGGACAATATGACAATCTTGCTCACCGCAGGCCGAGGCGTCAAGATAGGAGGCTGGGTGGTCCGGGTCTTTGACAGCGCTGGCGTCGGACGGTTCGCCGATGTGCACGGCGCCGGCCGGGATGTGCCACTGGGAGGCCGGTGACCGTGACGAACCCGATCACCGGCCTTGGCGCGAGCATCCAACGGCAGAGCACCACCGGGCAGGCCGTCGATGCCGTCCGGCAGGCTATTTTGTCCGGTCGGCTGCTGCCGGGCATGCCGCTGCGTGAGGCAGCCCTCGCCACCGAGCTCGGCGTGTCCCGCAGTACCGTGCGCGAGGCCGCGCGGACCCTCGAAGCCGAGGGCCTGGTCCGCTACCAGATGAACCGCGGCATTGTCGTCGCAGCCATCACCGGGCCGGATGTCGTCGACATCTACGCGGCCCGCGCCGCCGTGGAACTGGCCGCGGCCGACGCTCTCACCGCACACCGGGACCCGGCGGTCTACGCGAACCTCGCCGACCTGGTTGACCAGATCGAACGCGCCTTCGACCGCGGCGACACCGCCGCCGTGCTCGACGGTGACCGGCTCTTCCACGCCACCCTGGTCGCGGCCACCGGCAGCCCTCGACTCCAGCGCTTCTACGGACAGCTCCAGCAAGAGCAGCGCCTCGCCCTGGCGCTGGCCGAGCAGGCTAGCCGTGAACTCGGCCGCACCGCCGACGACCACCGCCAGCTACTGGACGCGCTGCACGGCAGCCCGGAACAGGCCAGGGCAGAACTCACCGCGCACCTGCACGCCGGCGCCGCCGAGCTGCAACGGCTGCTCGACCTGCTCGCCCAGCGCCGCCAACTCACTCATCGCAAAGAAACAGAGGCACGGCATGACTGACCACAACACCGGCCGCGCCTGGGATCTGATCGTCACGCCTTGGCACCTGGATGAGCACATCCCGGCCTTCCCCATCCCGGTCACCGCGACCCAGGTCATTCCCCCGCCACTCCCCGAAGGCCCGGTTGCCGTCCGCATGAACCGGCTGCACCAGGCAGCCGCCGACGCGGTGGCGCAGGCCGCCAGGCCCCTGGTCCTCTCCGGCGACTGCCCCACTGCCCGCGCAGCGGTGGCCGGGATCCAGCGCCGCCACCAGGACCTGGCTGTGGTGTGGCTCGACGCCCATGGCGACTTCAACACCCCTGCCATCACGGCCAGCGGCTACATCGGCGGCATGGCGCTGGCCATGCTGACCGGCCGGGCACCCGGCCTCTTCGACGACCCCCTCGGCCTGCGGCCCATCCCGGACACGAGCGTCATCCTCGCCGACGCCCGCGACCTCGACCCCGCCGAGCGCGACGCCCTCGACACCAGCCAGGTCCGCCGCGTCCCCGCCGACCCGGCCGCCATCACTTCCGCCCTCGGCGAGCTCGGCCCCGCCCCGGTCTACCTCCACCTTGACATCGACGTCATCGACGGCGCCCAGATCCCCGGCGCCCGCTTCCCCTCCAGCCTCGGCCCCTCCCTCACCCGGATCGAGGAATGCCTGGCCGCCGTCTGCGCCACCGCCGACGTGGTTGCCGCCTACATCGCCTGCGCGTGGCTCCCCGGTCGTGTCAGCGACCCCACCACCCGTGACACGATCGCCAGGTTCACGCGGGCACTCGGCGCGGACCTGGCATGGCACGAGTCGGCTGGCCAGCGGCCGGCAGAAGGGGGGCAACAAGTCGTGAGCCCCGGGATCGGTTCGTGACCGCGATTACCTCTCGTCGGCATGAGCGAGCATGTCTTTCGGGAAAGCGCTGTTGATGGTCTAGAAGCGGACAACTCCAGGGATCTCCGGCGCCGATCCGTGTCGCACTGCCGCCGGGTGGCAGGTCGAGGAAGTCGATCAGGCGTGGGTCTTCGTCGATGGCGTGGTGCAAGTGTCCGATCGCGCTGCATGACGTGGTCGGTGACCCACCAGATGAACGGCAGGTCCTCATCGGCGCGTGCCTGGTCCGAGGTCAGGTCTGGGCCGCCCTGCGGCACGCGTTTGAACGGTTCGTCGGTCAGCGAGAACGCATGCCCGTCCGCGTTGTCGAAGATGACGGCGTGGAAGGTTCCGCCGCCGAGGTTACCGGCGCCGATCCCGACTGACAGGCGAGCGACGTGTGGGTCTGCCCCGGTGGTCCAGCCGAGTGCGTACGGTGCCAGGTCACCCTGTGGGCCGATGAAACTCCCCTACCGCACAGCGATCGAGGCCAGCAGGCTGGTGCGTGCCTCCAGCGGCCATCGCTGATCAAGACATCGCTCACACAGCAACGCAACCAAATGAGATGCGGTCTTAGCCGCCGGAGCTCTTGATCATCTCGGCGGGTCTTGCCGCGCTGCGGGGCTAGTTGGGGGCGTCGATGCTCGCCTCCGCATGCTCGGCGAGCATCGATCCGGCGCGCCCGCCGCAGCGCGCCCGCCGGACTGGCTCATCCACTCAGCTCTCGCGATATTCAGCGCAGGCTAGGTCAGGGTCAGCAGCACGGACATGAGTCAGGCGACGTCTGGTTCGTAGCGTCAGGCGTGACCGTGCGACGTAGCTGAGTCGGCACTCGGGCGAGACGCAATCATCGGAGCTCGATCTGATCGGTTTCAGCCCAGGTTGAAACCGTCGCTGGGATGGACATCTACCTGATAATGTACGTCGCATTAGTCGAGAGCATTGGGGTTCGCGATGGGGGATCAACGTCGGGTTTCGGCTTTTGACGCGTCGCGCGATGCTTGTCGAGGTTTCTTCAGCGGTCGAGCGGTGCCGCAATACTGAGCCGATTCAAGAACATTCTTCGCCCACCGGATCGAGGCACACCCAGAACGGCTTCAGAAACCGACCCGCAAACCCGGGACCGTTTCCGGCGTCACATCCGCCGGGGTAACGGATCTGGGCCGGCCTGGCTGTCCGATACGCGCGGAGCACTCTGCGGCTAACGGATAGAGAGGTTGATCCGTAACTCATACGCTGGAAGCGAGCTCAGACCACAGTATTTACCGACGGTCTTTCTGACCGAAATCCGAAAGGTGCAGCATGTCATTGCAGGAAAAGCAGAATCGGAAGACGTGGAGGAACCGGCTGACCCGACGCGGTCTCGCCCTAGCGGGAGCGGGAGCCGTTCTGGCCACCCTGGCGTCCGCCACGCCCGCCCTCGCCGCGAGGGGCGCGGGCTGCACCACCATTCAGAACAAAACGGGGTTGCTGTGCGTTGAATGGGACGCCCAGACGACCAAGTACCTCAACACCATCACGGGGGACTTCGATGCCCCCGTCTGGGGTGTGGGCAACCCGCGCATCGAAGTCCGGGTCCTGGACGCGCAGAACAAGGAGATGTTCAAAAGGGAACGCTCGTGGGGCGGTAACCGGCGCAGCGAGGAAGCCGTATTCGAGGTCCCGGTCATGATGCCTCGCGACGCATCGCGCGTGTGCGCGGTTCTCTTCGAAGGGGGCGGCTACATGGACATGGCCTGTAGCCCGGTCTACACCTGAGCCCGGCACGCATGCGCCGAGGAACTCCGTACACCCTCTCCGAAAGGAAGTACAACAGCATGAAACGCCGTATGGCCGCCGCGATGGCCTTGGCCGCAGGAACCGTCCTGGCCGGAATCGTCACCGGCCCCGCCTCCGCCTCCGCGGCAGACCCCGACGAGCGCTGCCAGGAGGCCAACTATCCCTCGGTTGCCTTTTCCCACAAGGTGTGCGTGACCTTCTCGGGGAACGGGAGCGGTGTCCCTCCGAGCGACGTCATCAGGATGAACGTCCGTTCCTCCGGCCGAACGGGAATTGGCCACTGGGAGCTGTTCGGCCCGCACGGCACCATCAGGAACAGCCTGGACGGGGAATGGAAAGACCGTACGCATGACTGGGCCGGATACCAGGACAGCTCGTTCGGTGACCTCTGGTGCGCGGTCTTCTGGAGGGACGGCGGCGGCGGCTCCGGTTACTACCGGGCTACCCCGCCGGTATGCGTGAAATCGTATTACCCCTGACCTGCCGCTCCCGGCGGTTCCTTGAAGGCTTCAGAAAGTACCGCCGGGCCCTGGTTCGTTCCGTGAGGGCTAGTACTCCAGCTGTAGCTCGTGATCGAGTGCTGGTCGTTGGTCGTCTCTGGTAGTGGCATTGGCGAGCGCGATGTTGGTGGCGGCGTCGCCAGGCTGACCAGCCCAGGACGTCGATGAGGGCGCGGGTGGGTTCGAGGACGAGTTTGTAGTAGAGGTGCCTGATTTCGTTGCGTGTCAACGGGATCAGGCCCTCAACTGACGGGGTGCCGCGGGAGTGGGCGGCGGCCGCGGCGAGGAAAGCGTGGGGGAGCGTCGTCCAGCGAGGTCGGTCAACTGCTGAACCTGCCGACGGTGGTGCCGAACGTCCGCTCATCGGCATGAGAGGGCGCGCGACCTGATAGACGTTTCCCTTGCGAGCTGAGAGCGGCCGTGTGGGTCAGCCGAGGAAGTACTCGGCAACCGTCTGGCCATTGAAGATCTGTCCGGTCGGAGTGAAGCCCATCCGCAAGTAGAACGGTTCGGGGCTGCCGGGGCCTGGCACCCAGAGGACAGTGGCTCTGGTATGACCTCGGCGGCGGGCCTCGGCGCAGAGTTCCTCGACGGCGAACCGACCATAGCCGGTGCGCTGATGGCCGGCCGCGATGTTCAGTCGCCAGATGCCACAACGGAAGTAGTCGATCGGACAGTTCGGATCGAAGCCGCCCATGATGAACCCGACGAGTTGATCGTCGTTGTAGACCAGCCGGGGCCATGCGGCCTCAGGTCGGGCGTACGCCTCGGCGAGAGACAGCGCGACCGGTGCGACGAATTTCTCCTGCCATGGCTCGACTTTCAGCTCGCAAGCGCCTTGGACGTTGTCGGACGTTACGTTTTCCAGTCTGAGAGACATGGCCGGGAAGTCTGGACGGGCGCCGGGACGCATGTCCATGCACGAGCGGGCGGGATCACATCTTTGTGCTGAGCTCGGACGTTGCTTAGTCCCAGCAGTTGAAGAGCGCCTCGCCGAGGGTGCTGGGCCTCCTCTTCGTGTTCCCCCGCTCAAGGTTGGACTACGGCTCGGCCTTGATATCCGCCGATCGGCCTAGGCGGGGCCAGTCAGCTGGGTTCTCGGCGAAGCGTCTCGATCCGATGAAGAAGCCATAAGCGAGGGTGCTCGCGTCGGAACCGTTTCGGGTCGGGTGGCGTCGTAGCTGGGGTTGAAGGGGGTTGCGGTGCCGGATGGGGTTCCATTGGTGGCACAGGCCAAGTCGCAGATGGCGGCATCCACGTGCATTGAACGGCAGCGGTTTTCCTGCGGATTCTCTGTTTTCGCAGGTCAGGGGCTCGGTTGAACCTCGCTGGCAGTTAGGGGGTCAGCAGACGGAGTTTGCTGCCTGGGGGCAGGCTCCACCTTCGTGGCCGATCTGGAGGTCCGTCACGGGTTCGTGGCGGCGTCCATGATCATCATCGAGGGTGCATTTATGGTCCATAAACCACGCCGAATGACGCCGATCGACGCCGATTCAGAGCGTGAGCGAATGCAAACATTGCAGCTAGATCGACTGAGGACGACCCAGGGCCACAGTCGGCTGTTAACCGGAGGGTTCTTGGTTGGAATCCAAGCCGAGCGGTGGATTCTCGGTGATCTGTATCGGTGCGTCAGCTGAGTGGGTGTGGCTCTCCGGTGAGGGCCGCGAGTGCGGCGGCGACTTCTTGGATGGTGGCGCGGACGTAGGTGGTGGTGGTTCCGGCGTCGCTGGTGCTGTCGGTGTGTCCGGCGAAGGCGCGGGCGACGGCGTAGCCGAAGTTGCGTTCGACCCAGGTGAGGGTGGTGTGGCGGAGCCAGTGGACCGAGATCTGTTGTGTTGCCACCCAGGGGAGGTGTTTGCCGAGGCGTGTCCAGAGATGGTCGTAGCGGCGGCCGGTGATCGGCCTGCCGTTGGTGTAGCGCAGCAGCTGTCCGGTGTGGGGTGCGTGCCGGTCTGCGGCGTGCCGCTGCAGGGGGGCCATGAGGGTCGGGGACACGGGTTGCCAGCGGACCGTTTCGCCTTTTTCGCGGAGGAAGATCAGGCATTGAGTGGGGTCGAGGTCTTGGGGGCGCAGGGCGAGTGCGCCGCCGCGGCGGCAGGCGGTTTCGGTGTGCAGGCGCAGGATGAGGCTGTCGAGTGCGGGGTCGTTGCCGGTGGTGGCGGCGGTCTGGTTGATCTCGTCGAGCCGGGTGTCGGCGACGGCGCGTCGGGTGGAGGGCAGGCGGCGGGGTTTGGCGACTTTGGCGGCCGGGTTGTTGGCGTGGTCGATGAGTTCGTCGTCTTCGGCGTGGCGGTAGAGGCAGCGCAAGGCCGCGATGAGGTGTTCGCCCGCGCTGCGTCCGCCTCTGGCGTTGCGCCGGGGGACGACGTTGACTTTCACGTGTTCGACGAGCTGCTTGATCTCGGACGGGGTCGGCTCGTCGAGACGGCGGTAGCCCCAGTGTTCGAGAATGCGGTCCCAGTAGGAGCCGTAGACGCGGCGGGTGCCGTCGGTGACGGCGGCGGAGACGATCGGGATGTACTCGGCGAACGTCGGTAGCTGCGGCCGTTGTGTCGGCGCGGCGATGAGGTCTTCGACGGAGAGCCCCATCCGGGACAGCAGCAGACGAGCCGCGTCCAGATCCGCCGGGGACGCGGCGTGGGTCTGTGTCGTCACGCGAGTTCACCGCCGAGGAGCTCGGCATGGCGCTGGGCGAGCAGGTCGTCGAGCGCCGCGGGCGGGTGCACGACGAGCAGGTCCCGCGCGGGATCGGCAGCCAGGAGCACGCGGTCGCCGGGAACGAGGCCGCTGTAGTGCCGGACGGGTGCGGGCAAGCGGAGGTGGCCTTGGTTGGTCACACTGAACATGCCGTGCGCGGCGCTGGAGCGGATGACAAGCAGTCCGCAGTTTTCCGTGATGTCGAGGCGTGTGCCGGCTGTCCATCCGAGTGCGCGCAGGATGGCGTGGTCGGCGACGCGTCCGCGACGATCCACGGCGGCTAGCCCGTATACGGCGGCGCTGGTGCGTGGTGTCGGCACGGATGCCAGTGGCAGCCTGCGGCGCGGTGCGGGCGATGCGGTGGTTTGCCGCTGGGATATCGCTGGGAGTGCGAGCGGCGTGATGATGGGGCCGCTCACGACAAACACCCCCACCGGCAGCGATGGGGGTGTGACGACAACTCTGAATCAGAGTGTTGGAGTACCTTTGACCACAGGTACGTTGCGTGTCGCACAAGTGCGACGATCAAGTGTCCGAGGGGGGATTGAGACCCTCAAACCCGTGCTGTGGAACGGGTTTGGTTCCTCGGAACCAGATACGTGCGTCATCCCCGAATAGGGGAGCGGTCGCATAAGGGAAGACTAGCAGGCGATGTTGGTCGGTGTATGAGGTTCACCCCGAATGGTGAACAGGGGCTTACGAGGGTTCAGGCAGCCATGCGGAGTGACTGCTCGAAGTTGTCGGGACTGAGCATCCCGATGGCGGAGTGCCGCCGGATACTGTTGTAGAAGATGATCCATTTGTCAATCGCGGCA
>NZ_JBHWEB010000074.1:0-31935 GCF_042734395.1 Amycolatopsis sp. NPDC059657
CACCGCCACACACACCCGAACAGCCTGACCCACACCCCTACGACCAGACCACAGTGGACACACCGGATGCGACGCCGGACACCCCACCACGCCCATCCCGCCACCAACAAGATCAACAACCACGCCAAGATCACCACAAAGATCAACGGTGGATCCAGGTTGAGCATTGTGAACGAGGCGTTCACAATGCTCGAGCAGGCCAAGCGGACCAGCGAAGGTGCCCAAAGGGGTCACAACCAGACAAAGCGGGCGCATTCGGGTCCTTTGTGGACTGCCCAGGCGACTCAAGATCGGGTTCTAGGGCGTTGGCATGGCACCAACGCCCCGTTTGGAACGCTGAGGGTGACATAAGCCCCGTTCATGTGGTCACACATTCGAACAAAAGCGACATTGAGGCAGGAAGGTCGTCCTGATCGTCCTTTGGGGACACGACGGCGAACCCCGGCCGGATTGACCGGCAGCGGCGTTGAAGCGACCCGGATCCGTCGCACCAGCGCAGCGGGCCGCGCCCGATACTCGGTTGACGGGTGTCGCCGGGGCCGCAGAGACTCGGCGGCATGCCTGGGGATGGCGCGCTGACTGCGCCGCTGAGCCATCGTGACTTCCGCCTGCTGACCACCGGGCGTACCTTCGCCGAGTTCGGGAACGCCGTCGCGCCCGTCGCGCTGGCGTTCGCCGTGCTCGACCTGACCGGGTCGGCCGTGCATCTCGGGCTGGTCGTGGGAGCGCGGTCGCTGGCGAATGTGGTGCTTGTGCTCTTCGGCGGGGTGCTCGCCGATCGGCTGCCGCGGTCGGTGATCCTGCAAGGCACCGAGACCGCCGCCGCGGTCACCCAGGCCGCCATCGCGGTGAGTGTGCTCGGCGGGTTCGCCTCGGTCCCGCTGTTGATCGGGCTCAGTGTCGCGAACGGCGCCGTGAGCGCGGTCGCGTTGCCTGCCTCTTCGTCGATCTTGCCGCAGACCGTGCCACAGGCGCTGCTCACCCAGGCCAACGCGCTGGGGCGGATGCTCGCCAACATGGGCCGGTTCGCGGGAGCCGCGGCGGGCGGGGTGCTGGCCGCCGCGCTCGGGTCGGGCTGGGCCATCGCCGCGAACGCCGCGTTGTTCCTGGTCGCCGCGCTCGCCTACCGGGGGCTGCGGCCGTCGCGGTTCGAGCGGACCGGCCGGTCCAGGCCGCTCGCCGAACTCGCCGAGGGCTGGCGCGAGTTCCGCTCGCGCGCGTGGATCTGGATCGTCGTGCTCCAGTTCATGATCGTCAACGCCGTCGCCGCCGGTGGGCTGCTGGTGCTCGGGCCGTCCATCGCCGACGAGACCTTCGGCCGCGCGGGGTGGGGGTTCGTGCTCGCCGCGCAGACCGCCGGGTTCGTGCTCGGCGGGTTGCTGGTCGCGCACTGGCGGCCGCGCCGGATGCTGGCGATCGGCGTGGCCGCGGTCCTCGTCGACGCGGTGCCGCTGGCCATGCTCGCGCGGGCACCGAGCCTGCTGACCATGATCGCGGCCATGGTGGTCGCGGGCGCCGCCATCGAACTGTTCGCCGTCGCCTGGGATGTGTCGCTGCAGGAGAACGTGCCCGCGGACAAGCTCGCCAGGGTGTACGCCTACGACGTGCTCGGCTCGATCATCGCGATGCCGGCCGGCGAGGTGATCGCCGGTCCGCTCGCCGAGCACTTCGGCCGCGAGAAGACCCTGCTCTGGGGTGCGGTGCTGGTCGTCGTCGCGACCCTGCTCGCCTTGTGCAGCAAGCAGGTCCGCGGACTGCGACGGCTCACGCCAGCGCCGACTCCAGTGTCCTAGCGACGGCGAGCACGACGTCATCGGCGTGCCGGGGACCCACGATCTGCAGGCCGACCGGCAGCCCTGCCGCGGTGGCACCCACCGGGATGCTGATCGCGGGCTGCTGGGTCATGTTGAACGGGTACGTGAACGGGGTCCACTGTGGCCACCCGGTGAGCGCGCTGCCCGGCGGGGTGTCATGGCCCGCCTCGAAAGCCGGGATCGGCACGGTCGGCGTGACCAGCACGTCGAAGCGGCTGTGGAACTCGCCCATCAGGATGCCGAGCGCCGCGCGGATCGCGGTCGCCTCCAGGTAATCGGCCGCGGAATGCGTCAAACCCTTGCGCCACATGCCCAGCAGCCCCGGGTCGACGAGTGCGTCCGAACCGTCGGGGAACGTCTCGAGCCATTGCGCCGCGCCCGTCGACCACAGCACCTCGAAGGCGTCGAGCGGGTCGGTGAAGCCGGGGTCGGACCGGGTGACGTTCAGCCCGAGCTTTTCCAGCACCGCCACCGCATCCGCGACGATCCCGGCGACCTCGGGGTCGACGTTGACGTAGCCGAGATCCGGCGAGTACGCGACGCGCAGGCCGGTCACGTCGCGTTCCGAGGCGTCGAGGTAGATGCCCTGGAACGGCGGAAGCGCGGCCGGGTCGCGATGGTCGGGCCGGGAAAGGATGTCCAGCATCAGCGCGGTGTCGGCGACGGTGCGCGTCATCGGCCCCGCGTGCGAGAGCGGGCCGAACGGGCTCGCCGGGAACAGCGGGATGCGCCCGTGCGTCGGCTTGAACCCGACGATTCCGCAGAACGAAGCCGGAATCCGCACCGAGCCGCCACCATCGGTGCCGACCGAGAGCACCCCCATGCCCGCGGCCACCGCGGCCGCACTGCCCCCGCTTGAACCGCCGGTGGTCTTCGACGGGTCGACGGGGTTTCGGCTGATGCCGGTCAGCTCGCTGTCCGTGACGGCCTTCCATGCCAGTTCCGGCGTGGTCGTCTTGCCGAGCAGCACCGCGCCGCTTTCGCGCAGGCGCGCGGTGACCGGGCTGTCGACGTCCCACGGCAGGCTCGGATCGATGCACTTCGAGCCGCGCAGCGTCGGCCAGCCCTCGGTGAGGAACATGTCCTTGATCGAGGTGGGCACCCCGTCGAGCGGGCTGAGCGGGCCACCTTCACGCCAGCGCGTTTCGGATGCCTTCGCCTGCCGCAGCGCGGATTCCGCGTCGACGAGACAGTAGGCGTTGAGCTCGCCGTCCTTGGCCTCGATCGCGTCCAGCGCGTCCTGGGTGGCCTCCACCGGCGAGGACTCGCCGCTCGCGTAGGCCTTGATCAGCTCTGTCGCGGTGGTGCTCATACAGCTCCCGGTACGTAGCCCAGCTTCTTGTCGACGACGTTGTGCAACGGTTCCCCGGCCAGCCAGCGCCGGAAGTTCTCGGCGAAGACCTCGCCCAAGGTGTCCCGCCAGCCGATGTAATCGCCGGACATGTGCGGGGACACCAGTACGTTTTCCATGCTCCACAACGGATTTTCCGGCGGCAGTGGCTCGGTCTCGAACACGTCGAGCGCCGCGCCCGCGATCCGCTCGGTCTTCAGCGCCGTGATCAGGTCCGCAGTGACCACCAGCTCGCCACGGCCGACGTTGACGAACCGCGCCGACGGCTTCATCGCGGCGAACGCCTTCGCGTCGAACAATCCCTTTGTCTGCTCTGTCAGCGGCGCGACGGCCACGACGTAGTCCGCCCACGGCAGGTGACGCGTGAGGTCGCCGGAGGCGTGGACCGTGCCGAAATCCGGATCGCCCGTCCTCGCGCGGCGACCGGCTCCCGACACCCGCATCCCGGCCGCGCGCAGCAGCCTCGCGATGGCCCGGCCGATCGGCCCGGTGCCGACCACGAGCACCTCCTTGCCGGCGATCCGCTCGCTTTCCCTGTGCTGCCACCGGGATTCCCGCTGCAGATCGACCGAGCGGGCGAGGTCCTTGGCGAAGGTGAGCACCACACCCAGCACGTACTCGGCGATCGCGTCGTCGAACACCCCACGCGAGTTGGTGAGCACGACGTCGCTTTCCCGCAGCGCCGGGAAGAGCACCGGGTCGACACCCGCGCTGGCGATGTGCAGCCAGCGCACCCGGTCGGCCGCGTGCCAGGCACCCGGCACCGCGGTGGACAGGAAGTCGTAGACGAACAACGCGTCCGCGCCACGCAAGGCCTCCGCGAGGCCCGCCTCGTCCGTGTACCGCACCTCGGCGGCCGCTTCGACGTCCCGCATCCCGGGCGGCTTGAGGTCACCACAGAGAACGGTCAGGATCGGCACGGCCCCACGGTAGGAGCGCGCTCGTATGATTGTCAACAATCCTCCCGCGACCCGCGCGTGTCGCCTTGACGGGCCCGCCTAGGATTGTCGACAATCTGCGGTCGGCTGAAACACGGAGGTCAGGTAGTGCCCACGATCGGCTTCATCTACCCCGGCACACTGGCCGAGGAGGACTACCTGCTCGCCGAGCAGCTGCTCGGCGACGACGTCAAGCTGTCCACCGAGCAGTTCTCCGGCACCGACCCGCACACCGCGCCCGACCTCTTCACCGGTTCGCCGCCGGACGCCGTGGTCTGGGCGTGCACCCGCGGCAGCTTCGCCGGCGGCTGGGAAAGCTCCCGCGACCGGCTGGCGAAGCTCACCGCCTCGGTGGGCGTCCCCGTTTCGAGCACCTCCTTCGCTTTCACCGAAGCCGCACGCGCGCTCGGCCTGCGCCGGGTCGCGGTGGCGTCGCGCTACCCGGCCGACGTCGCGGCCGAGTTCGCCGCCTTCCTGGGCAAGGGCGGCCTCGACGTCGTCGGCGCACCAGGCGCGGGCACCACCGACGAAGCCGTCGCGCTCGCGCTCAGCGCCGATCACCCGGCCGCCGAGGCCGTGCTGGTGCCCGACACCACGCTGCGCTCGCTCGCCGCGGTCAACGAGATCGAGGAGCGCACCGGGAAGCCGGTGCTCACCGCGAACCAGGTGACCATCTGGGCCGGGCTCCGCCTCATCGCCGAGCACCGGCTCGTGCGCTCGCTCGGCGCCCTGTTCCGCCAGAGAGAGGCATAAGCCGATGGCGTTGACCAATATCGAGCCGGTCAGCCGCGAGTCGACCGCGGGCATCATCGCCCGCCAGCTGCGCGCCGCGATCATGAGCGGCGCGCTGGCGCCGGGCACCCAGCTCGGCGAGAGCGAGCTCGCCGCCCGGTTCCAGGTGTCACGCGGCCCGCTGCGCGAAGCCATGCAGCGCCTCGTTTCCGAAGGGCTGCTGCGCAGCGAGCGCCACCGCGGGCTGTTCGTGATCGACCTCGAAGCCGGCGACGTGCTCGACATCTACACCGCGCGCGGTGCCATCGAACGCGCCGCCGTGCTCCTCATCCTGCGCGGCGACATCGCGGCCGCGGCCGACCGCCTCGACGCGACCGTGCGCGAGATGGCCAGCGCCGCCCACGACGACGACCCGGCGGCACTGTCCACCGCGGACCTGCGGTTCCACGAGGCGCTCATCGAGGCCTCCGGCAGCAAACGCCTGGTGCGTATGGCCAGCACTCTGCTCATCGAGACCCGGATGTGCCTCACCGCGCTGCAGGACACCTACAGCCACGTCGAAGAACGCGTCGGCGAGCACACCCAGATCATCGAAGCGCTGCGCGCCGGTGACGAGCGGGCCGTGCTGGCGCTGCTCGACGCCCACATGGAGGACGCCGTGCGGCGCCTGGCACCCGGCTCCAGCCTGCACCCCTAGGGCCCTAGCCCGCCCGCATGCCCAGCACCGGCTGACCTCCCTTCCCGCCACGGAACGCGGGGTCCCACGGCCAGCGCCCGCGCTCGTCGGCGTGCACGATCTGCAGCGCGCACAGCTCGCGGCCGTAGAACTCCCACGCCTTGAACAGATGCGCCGACGGCTCCTCGAGCTCGACGAACTCGATCAGCGGCCCGTCACGCAGCCGCACCTGCTCTCCCGGTCTCGACGGCTCCGCGTGCGCGAAGTGCGCGGCGACCGAGTTGAGCAGCACGACCGACCGCGGCGCGTCCATCCCGGTGACGACCAGCTCCGGCCGCCCCAGCTCGGTGAGCCCGACCGTGTAGGCCCATGGCGGGTAGAGGCGGTCGCCGTCGATACCGACCACGACCCAGCCGTTGTCCCTGATCTGTTCGCGCAGGAACCGTTCGTGGTCCTCGCGGGCCTCCGGATGATCGCAATGGCTGCACATGATGTCTCCCTCCGATGGAGCGGCTCATTCCACTGACCACTATGCACCGGAGCACCGACAAAACTGGATCGTCGCAGTTCAGAGGCTCTATCAGGCGGCTAGGCCGCCTGGCACCGCAAGCACGCTAGTACGCGCTAAAGGGTCGTGAGTGTTTCGCCCGCTCGAACGCACAAACGCCACGTTTGCAACGCTGAGCGACACATAAGCCCCGTTCGTTCCGTCCGGACCCCACCCAAACTCGGGCAAATGCGATAGCTCGGGGCAAAAGGTGGCGAGTTGTGTCCTTTATGGACATTTGCTCGCGCGCGATCTTCGCGAAACCCGAGTTTGGGCCACTGGATGGCCCGAACTCGGGTTTCGCGTCGCTTGATAGTCCAGGTCAAGCCTTAACTGCCCGGCATTGGGTTAGAACCGGCCGTACCACTCACGACCCTCAGGCTCTAGGTCAGGCAGTCGGCGATGGCCGACCCCAGCTCGGAGGTCGTGGCGGTGCCGCCGAGATCGGGCGTGAGCACCGCGCCGTCGGACAGCACCTTCTCGACCGCTCCTTCGACCGAGGCCGCCGCTGAGGTCTCGCCCAGGTGCGCCAGCAGCATCGCTCCCGCGAGGATCTGGGCGACCGGGTTCGCGATGCCCTGGCCCGCGATGTCGGGGGCCGAGCCGTGCACCGCCTCGAACATCGACGGATGCGACCCGGACGGGTTGATGTTGCCCGAGGGCGCCATGCCCAGCCCGCCGGTGACCGCGGCCGCGAGGTCGCTCAGTATGTCGCCGAACAGGTTCGAGGCCACGATCACGTCGAGCCGGTCCGGCGCCTGGACCATCCGGGCGGCCAGCGCGTCGATATGGCACTGCTCCGCGACGACGTCCGGGTACTCCACGGCGATGGCCGCGAAGATCTCGTCCCAGAACGGCATCGAGTGGATGAGGCCGTTCGACTTCGTCGCCGAGCAGAGCCTGCCCGCGCGGGTGCGCGCCAGCTCGAAGGCGTAGCGGATGATCCGCTCGACGCCGACGCGCGTGAAAACCGACTCCTGCAGCACGAATTCGCCCGGTTCGCCGGTGGCGTGGCGGCCGCCGAGCGTCGAGTACTCGCCCTCGGAGTTCTCGCGGACGATCACCATCTCCAGCTCCGGCGCCGACCGGCCGGCCAGCACCGACGAGGTGCCCGGCAGCAGCCGGACCGGCCGCAGGTTCACGTACTGCGAGAACGCGCGCCGCACCGGGATCAGCAGGCCCCACAAGGAAATGTGGTCCGGCACGCCCGGAAAGCCCACGGCTCCCAGCAGGATGCCGTCGAACGCCGACAACGCCGCGAGCCCGTCGTCCGGCATCATCGAACCGGTCGACAGGTACCGCTCGCAGCTCCAGTCGAACTCCGTCCACTCCAGGCTGAAGCCCGACGCCGCGCGGTCGAGCACCTTGCGTGCTTCACGCGTCACATCGACGCCGATGCCGTCGCCGGGGATGCTCGCGATCCGGTGAACCGTCACAGGCTCACCGCGATGTACTTGATCTCCAGGAACTCTTCGATGCCGACGGAACCGCCTTCGCGGCCGAGGCCGGACGCCTTGATCCCGCCGAACGGGGCCGCCGGGTTCGACACGATGCCCTGGTTGAGCCCGATCATGCCGGCCTCGAGCCGCTCCGCCACGCGCAGCGCGCGCTTGACGTCGCTCGTGTACAGGTACGAGACGAGCCCGAACTCGGTGTCGTTGGCCGCGGCGACGACCTCGTCCTCGGTGTCGAAGGTCAGGATCGGCGCGACCGGGCCGAAGATCTCCTCACGCGTGAGACGCGCTTCGGCGGGCACGCCGGTCAGCACGGTCGGCTTGTAGAAGTTACCCGGTCCGTCCACTGTGGAGCCGCCGGTGAGCACCTGCGCACCGCGCGATACCGCGTCCTGCACCAGCTCGGTCACCTTCGTGACGGCGGCCTCGTCGATGAGCGGCCCGACCACGACGCCGTCCTCGGTGCCCCGTCCGATCGGCAGCGCGGCCATGCGCTCGGTGAGACGTCGCGAGAACTGCTCCACCAGCCCGCGCTGCACGTAGATGCGGTTGGCCGCCGTGCACGCCTCGCCGATGTTGCGCATCTTGGCCTGCATCGCGCCTTCGATCGCGGCGTCGAGGTCGGCGTCCTCGAAGACCACGAACGGCGCGTTGCCGCCGAGCTCCATCGAGGTGCGCAACACCTTGTCGGCGCACTGTTCCAGCAGCTTGCGGCCGACCGCGGTCGAGCCGGTGAACGACAGCTTGCGCGCACGCCCGTCGCGGATCAGCGGCTCCATCACGCCGCCGGAGTCCGAGGTCGTGAGCACGTTGAGCACACCCTCCGGCAGCCCGGCCTCGGCCATGATCCCGGCCAGCGCCAGCATCGAAAGCGGGGTCTGCGCGGCGGGTTTGATCACCATCGTGCAGCCCGCCGCGACGGCGGGCCCGATCTTGCGGGTGCCCATCGCCATCGGGAAATTCCACGGCGTGATCAGCAAAGCGGGCCCGACCGGCTGGCGGGTGACCAGGAACCGGCCGGTGCCGTTGGGCGCGACCGCGTAGTCGCCGTGCACCCGCACGGCCTCTTCGGCGAACCAGCGGAAGAACTCGGCGGCGTAGGTGATCTCGCCGCGTGACTCGGCGAGCGGCTTGCCCATCTCCAGCGTCATGAGGAGCGCGAGTTCCTCGTTGCGCTCGGTCAGCAGCTGATACGCCCGCCGCAGGATCTCCCCGCGCTCGCGCGGCGCGACGGCCGCCCAGCTCGCCTGTGCGGCGACGGCGGCGTCCAGCGCGGCGACACCGTCCGCCGGTGACGCGTCCGCGACTTCGCAGAGCACGGTGCCGGTCGACGGGTCATGGACGGGCAAGGTCCTGCCACCCGAGGCCGGAACCCATTTTCCGCCGATGAACAGGTCCTTCTCGACGGCGTTGACTACGCCGGACTCGCTGACCATGAGAGATCGCTCCTCTTTGCCGTGGGTCACCAGCCATGCTATGGATATTGTCAACAATCGACAACCTCATCAGGGACCTAAGGAGCCACGCTGCCATGGCCCAGCTATCCCCGCTTCTCAAGCAGGCCACGCCCGTCGTCGTCGACCACGGTGAAGGCGTGTACCTCTACGACGTCGACGGTAAACGCCACCTCGACTTCACCGCGGGGATCGGCGTGACCAGCACCGGTCACTGCCACCCCCGCGTCGTCGAGGCGGCCCGCGAGCAGGTCGGGAAGCTCATCCACGGCCAGTACACGACGGTCATGCACAAGCCGCTGCTCGAACTCACCGAGAAGCTCGGCGACGTGCTCCCGCCCGGGCTCGACTCCCTGTTCTTCTCGAACTCCGGCAGCGAGGCGGTCGAAGCCGCGTTGCGGCTGAGCAGGCAGGCGACCGGCAGGCCGAACATCATCGTGTTCCAGGGCGGTTTCCACGGCCGCACGGTCGCGGCGGCGACCATGACCACCTCCGGCACCCGGTTCAGCGCCGGTTTCTCGCCGCTCATGGCAGGCGTGCACGTCGCGCCGTTCCCCTACGCGTTCCACTACGGCTGGGACGAAGAAACGGCGACGAAGTTCGCGCTCAAGGAGCTGGATTACCTCTTCGCGACGGTCAGCTCGCCGGCCGAGACGGCGGCCTTCTTCGTCGAGCCGATCCTCGGCGAGGGCGGCTACGTCCCGGCGAACACCGCGTTCCTGCAAGGACTTCGCGAGCGCGCGGACCGGCACGGGATCGTGCTGGTGCTCGACGAGGTACAGGCCGGTTTCGGCCGGACCGGCAAGTTCTGGGGTCACGACCACTTCGACGTCCGGCCCGACGTCGTGCTCATCGCGAAGGGCCTCGCGAGCGGCTTCCCGCTCTCGGGCATCGCGGCTTCTCAAGAGCTCATGGCCAAGGCATGGCCCGGATCGCAGGGCGGAACCTACGGCGGCAACGCGGTTTCCTGCGCCGCCGCGGTCGCCACCCTCGACGTCATCCGCGACGAACGGCTGGTCGAGAACGCCGCCGACCGCGGCCGCCAGCTGCTCGAAGGCGCGCGCCTCATCGCGGGCAAGGCGACCGGCATCGGCGACGTGCGAGGACTCGGCCTGCTGGTCGGCTCGGAGTTCGTGACCGCGGACGGCGAGCCGGACACCGCCGCGGCCGCCGCCGCGCAGAAGGCGGCCGGTGAGCGTGGGCTGTTGCTGCTGACCTGCGGGGCTTACTCGAACGTGGTGCGCATGATCCCGCCGCTGGTCGTCACCGCCGAGCAGGTCGACGAGGCGTTGAAGATCTGGGCCGACGTGATCAAAACGTGAAACTTATTCCGAAACCCGCACTCGCCCGGTACGGCCGCACCCGATAACGTCCGGTGTCATCCACCAGGTTGGGAGACAGCGCATGGACGCGGACGTGATCGTGGTAGGTGCCGGACTGGCGGGGCTGGTCGCGGCGACCACATTGGCCGACGCGGGCAAGCGCGTGATCGTCGTCGAGCAGGAACCGGAAGCCTCGCTCGGCGGGCAGTCGTTCTGGTCGCTCGGCGGGCTCTTCCTGGTCGACAGCCCCGAACAGCGCAGGCTGGGCGTCAAGGACTCCTTCGACCTGGCGTGGGAGGACTGGCAGGACGCCGCCGGTTTCGACCGCGAAGAGGACAACTGGCCTCGTAAGTGGGCTCGCGCTTACGTCGAGTTCGCGGCGGGCGAGAAGCGTTCCTGGCTTTACGAAAAGGGCGTGCGGTTCTTCCCGTTCGTCGGCTGGGCCGAGCGCGGGTTCAACTCCGTGCCCCGCTTCCACATCACCTGGGGCACCGGCCCCGGCGTGCTGGAACCGTTCGCGGACAAGGCGAAGGCGTCGGGCAACATCGAACTCCGCTTCCGGCACCGGGTCGACGAACTGACCGTCACCGGCGGCGCGGTCGACGGCGTCCGCGGCGCCGTGCTCGAGCCGAGTTCCGTCGGCCGTGGCGAGGAGAGCACGCGGACGGTCACGGGTGACTTCGAGCTGAAGGCGCAGGCCGTGATCGTCGCGTCCGGTGGCATCGGCGCGAACCACGAGCTGATCCGCAAGAACTGGCCGGAGCGGCTCGGCTCGGCGCCGAAGAAGATGCTCACCGGTGTCCCCGCGCACGTCGACGGCCGCATGCTCGCCATCAGCGAGACCGCGGGCGCGAACCTGATCAACCGCGACCGGATGTGGCATTACGTCGAGGGCGTCGCCAACCACGACCCGATCTGGCCAGGCCACGGCATCCGCATCCTGCCAGGCCCGTCCTCGCTGTGGCTGGACGCGCTCGGCAACCGCCTGCCGACCCCGCTCTACCCCGGTTTCGACACCATGGGCACGCTCGAGCACCTGCGCAAGACCGGCCACGACCACTCGTGGTTCATCCTCACGCAGAAGATCATCGAGAAGGAGTTCGCGCTGTCGGGCTCCGAGCAGAACCCGGACTTCACCGGCAAGGACGTCAAGCTGACGCTCAAGCGCGCGCTGCCGGGCCCGACCGCGCCGGTCGCCGCGTTCATGGAGCGTGGCGAGGACTTCGTCGTCTCGAAGGACCTCGACGAGCTCATCGCCGGGATGAACCGGCTCACCGACGAGCCGCTGCTCGACCCGGCGAAGATCCGCGAGCAGGTCATCTCACGTGACCGCCAGCTGGCCAACGAATTCGGCAAGGACCTCCAGCTCACCGCGATCCGCGGCGCTCGGAAGTTCTTGGGAGACAAGCTGATCCGCGTCGCGCCGCCACACCGGCTGCTCGACCCGAAGGCCGGTCCGCTCATCGCCGTGCGGCTCAACGTGATCAGCCGCAAGACGCTCGGCGGCCTGGAGACCAACCTCGCGAGCCAGGTGCTGCGCGCGGACGGCGAGCCGCTGCCGGGCCTCTACGCGGTCGGCGAGGCGTCGGGCTTCGGCGGTGGCGGCGTGCACGGTTACCGCGCGCTCGAAGGCACTTTCCTCGGCGGCTGCCTGTTCTCGGGCAAGCAGGCCGGTGAAGCGCTCGCGAAGTCGCTGTGACCCCGTTCCGCTTCGCGACGCAGGCCCGCACGGCGGCGGACGCCAGGCAATGGCGTGAGAAAGCCCGTAAAGCGGAGGAATTGGGCTACTCGTCGCTGCTGGTCCCCGACCATTTGAACGATCATTGGGCGCCGCTGGTCTCGCTGACGATCGCCGCGGAGGCGACCAGCACGCTCAAGGTCGGCTCGCTGATGTTCAACAACGAATACCGGCACCCGCTGCTGCTCGCGCGGGAGTTCGCGATGCTGGCGGACGCCTGCGAAGGCCGTGTCGAGTTCGGCATCGGCGCGGGCTGGAAGGACGAGGACTTCACGCACCTCGGGCTGCCGTTCGACGCGCCGGGCGTGCGGATCGGGCGACTGGCCGAAAGCGTCCGGATCCTCAAGCAGTTCTGGTCCGGCGGCGAGGTCGACTTCAGCGGGCGGCACTACACCGTACGGGCCGCGCCTGGTCAGCCGTTCGCGAAGGTCCCGCTGATGCTCGGTGGCGGTGGCCGCCGGATGCTGACGCTGGCCGCCCGCGAGGCCGACATCGTCGGCTTCAACGCGACCGCCGCGTCCGGCACGGTCGACGCGGACATGATCCGCTCGATGACGGCCGGGTCCTACGCCGAGCGCGTCGGCTGGGTTCGCGAAGCGGCCGGCGAAAGGTTCGCCGGCCTGGAACTGCAGTGCCTCACCCCGATCTGCCAGCTGGTGCCGGACCGCGCGGAGACCATCGAGAACATCGCGAAGTACTCGGCGCTCACCCCCGAAGAGATCGCGGAGTCGCCCGCGTTCCTCATCGGCTCGGCCGAGGAAATCTGCGAAACGCTGGAAGAACGACGGGAGAAGTTCGGTTTCACCTACTGGGTGCTGCCCGAGGCGGAGATGGAGCGGTTCGCTCCGATCGTCGAACGCCTCACCGGACGCTAAGCAAACCGGCGGGCCGGATCCCCGAGAGGATCCGGCACCCCGGTTTACCCCCAGTAGAGGCGATGGACTGTCAGTCCAGTACCCCTGGAACGAGACACTATGGCAGTTCCCCACGTCCGTCACCAGTGCGGGGAAGATCCACCCGAACGGCCCAACGCTCGTCACCGGGAGGAGCCCCGTGACGAGGCTCGCCTTCTATACTCGGCTCATGCATGGGGGCATCGACGAAGGTGACGTCGCGACCGACGCCATCCTCGCGCTGGCGGGCAAACCTCCCGAAGAACTCACCTTCGGCGAGCGCCTCAACCTGCTCTGGGCCGCCGTCCGGCCCCGCCGTGACGAAGACCCGCAGGCCTGGAACAAGGTCGAGGTCGCCAAGAAGAACGGCAAATCGGTCGACGTCGACGCACAAGGCCGCCCGCAGTACACCAACACCTGGGTCGCGCAGCAGCTCGCCGAGCAGTTCGGCGTCAGCATCACCCCGAGTTACCTCGGCAAGCTCCGGCACGCCGACAAGATCAACCCCGGCGTGCCGGTGCTGACCGCGCTGGCCCAGTTCTTCAACGTGGACACCAGTTTCCTGCTGCCGGTCACCACCAAGTCCGACCTGGCGAAGGTCGCCGGGGTCAAGGAGAACCTGCTCACCTGGATCACCAGCGCCCGCCCGGTCGGCGCGGGCGGGCAGGGCGGCATCGCCATCGAACTGCGCATTCCGGGCGCCACCACGCCGGACGAGGCCCAGCGCCAGGTCGCGCTCGCACTCGCCCAGTGGCTGGAAGACCAGCGGAACGACCGGCCATGAAGAAGCGACGGTGGCCGGTACTCGGGCAACGCCGTCGCGCCGAAACCATGGCTGACCGGTTGGCCGACAGAATGGTCATCCCGCAGCCGTTCAGCCACGAGGCCTACCAAGAGGTCTTGAGCGAGGCGATCGGCATCCCGATCCGGCTGGTGCCGCTGTCCGGCGCGGTGCCGGACGCCAGTTCCGTGCTGACCGGCATGACCGTGCGGCTGTTCGGGGTCTCGTACCTGTTCTATCCGGCCGACACCAGCCCGGTGCACCAGCTGCACGTGATCCACCACGAGCTGTTCCACGTGATCGACGAGCACGCCGGCATCGAGCTGGAGGACCCGATGATCAAGAGCGCGCTGGTCAGCCTGCTGCGGCCGGAGCTGCCGCACCTGTCCGGCGACCTGATCGACCGGCTGGTCGGCCGCAACTGCCCGACCGGGCACGCCGAGGACCAGCAGGAACGCGACGCGGAGAAGTTCGCGATGACCATGGCGCGCCGCATGGGCGTGACCTCGCCTTCGTCGGGGCCGAGCTCGGATGAGCCGGAGGCCGACCAGCTCGACCGGTGGCTGTCGGACGGGCGCTCATGAGCTGGGTCTGGGTACTGGTGGTCGTGGTCGGCATGGCCGCCGCGGTGGTCTTCTGGCGGCGGCTGCTGTGGTCGCGGCGGGCGAACCCGTCGGCGATACTGTGGCTCGCGCTGGTCTCACTGCTGCTGGCCGTCTGCCTGCAGGTGCCCGCCGTGTACCGGGTCTTCGCGCACGAGTTCGGCTTCAACCTGTTCTGGCCCTTGCAATGGGCGCTCGCGATGGCGTGCAACGTGCTGCTGCACGTGTTCTCGAACCGGGTCTCCACCGCGACCAAGCTGGAGCTGGAACGCCCGGCCCGGCGCCGCGTCACCGTGCTGGCCGCCATCAACGCGCTCGCGTTCCTGACAGCGACGGCGTTGTTCGCGACGAAGCCGAACGACCCCGATTTCTTCCTGGGTCCCGAAAGCAGGCTCGAAGTGCCCGGCCATGTCGACTTCGCCGTCGGCCTGGCGTGGATCATCATCATGTGCACCATCGCGGTGTCGCTCGTCGGCCACGTCATGGGCGCGCACCGCTGGGCGAACAAGGCCAAGAACGCGGGCCGCAGCTGGCTGCGTGCGGGCATGCGGGTGTTCACGCTCGGGCTGTTCCTGTGCATGGCCTACTGCGCGCACAGCGCGCTGTATCAAGCGGCGGAGATCATCGGCTGGATCCCTGGCTGGCGGCAGGCGTCCGTGACGGATCCGCTGATCAGCGTCGGCCCCGCGCTGGTGTTCATCGGCATGGTCCTGCCCGCCGTCGGTTCGTGGAAACGCGAGCACGACAACGGTTCCGCGCTGCTCCGGCGGCTCGCTCCCGTCCAGCGGCTGCTCGCGAAGCCGACCCAGCCGACGCTGCGCACGACCTGGCTGCGGCTCTGGCGGCCGACCGAACTCGTCTACCAGGCGATCATCGACCTCGAGGACACGTACCTGCGGATCAGAGGTCACCTGCCGTCCGGGCCGGAGCGCTTCGACGGCGAAACCCAGCGCGCGATCGTGCTGGCGGCAGGCCTGGCGACGCTCGCGCGCGGCATCGAGCCGCCTGGCAAGGCTTTCGCCGGCGAGACCGAGCGGACCATGAACACGCTGGCCGGCCTCGTCGCCGAACACCACCCGCTGCCCGAAAGCGTCCGGCACACCAAGGTCTACCTGAACACCGACATCGACCGCTGGCTGCGCGCCGCCGCGATCATCGAGGAGTACCCGGGACTCGTGTCACACACCTTGAGTGACCGGAAAGCCGAGCATCCCGCGTAGGACCATGGCCGGGCGCCGCTGCGGCGGACCGGCCTGGCGGAGGTCGGGGAATCGCTTGGCGAGCGTGGCGAGCGCGACCTCGCCTTCCAGCCGCGCGAGTGGCGCTCCGACGCAGTAGTGGTGCCCACCGGCGAAACCGAGATGCTCCCCGGCGTCGGGACGGTGGATGTCGAAGCGGCCGGGGTCCGCGAAGACCTCGGGGTCGCGGCTGGCGCCCGCCAGCCCGACGATCAGCTGCTCGCCTGGCGCCAATACCTGGTCGGCCAACTGGATCGGCTCGCACGCGATGCGCTGGGTGACCTGGACCGGCGGATCGAAACGCAGCGTCTCCTCGACGACGGCAGCCGCCAAGCCAGTGTCTTCGGCGAGCGCGGCCCACTGCTCAGGGTGGTCGAGCAGTGCGGCGACGGCGTTCGCGATGAGGTTGGTCGTCGTCTCGAAACCCGCGATGAGCAGTTGCAGGCACAACGCCACGATCTCGCGCGCGGTCAGCTCCGACGTGCAGAGCTCGCTGATCAGGTCGTCGCGCGGCGCCCGCTCGCGCAGCTCGACCAGGCTGGCGAGCAAGGCCTTCAGTTCGTCGACGGCCGCATGGAGTTCGGCCGCCTGCCGCAACGAGCGGACGCCGTCGAGCATGCCGGCGAGCGCCCGGCCGTAACCGGCGAACCGCGCCGAATCCACGTCCGGGATACCGAGCAGCTCGGAGATGATCGCGACCGGCAACGGCGTGGCGTACGCGGTCACCAGGTCGAACCGGGCGCCGACGTTGTCCAGCAGCTCACCGGCGATCTTCTCGACCACGGGGCGGCAGCGCTCGATCCTCGCGCGGCTGAAGGCGGGCGCGATCAGGCGCCGCAGCCTGGTGTGATCCGGCGGTTCGAGGTCGATCAGGCTGTCGTCGAGACCGGGGCTCAGCGCGGCGAGGCCGTCGCTGAGCCGGTCGGAGTTGTTGCGCACCCGCATCCGCCGGTCGCGCACGGCCACGGTGGCCAGCTCGTGCGAACAGGTCACCCACAAACCCGTGCGGCTGCGGGAAAGCGGGCCGAGCCGCCGGATCCGTTCGTAGACCGGATACGGATCAAGCTGCCCGCGCCGCTGGGTGAGCGCGGCGAGCGGGTCGCCGAGTGTCGCGAGCGCCCATGCCCCGGCGCGCTGCGCACGCAGCCGCGTGGCGAGACGGAGCGTGCTCGTCGAACTCTCCCCAGTGAAGTCCATCGCTCATTCTCTTCACAGAGCGACCGCGAACGCTAGGTTGAGCTGATGAACGGCGCGCAGTCACTGCTCCGGACCCTCGTCGACGCGGGCGTCGAGGTCTGCTTCGCCAATCCGGGCACCTCGGAGATGCATTTCGTCGCGGCACTGGACAGCGTGCCGGAGATGCGGGGCGTATTGGCCCTGTTCGAGGGCGCGGTGACCGGCGCGGCGGACGGGTACGCCCGTATCGCGGGCAAGCCCGCCGCGACACTGCTGCACCTCGGCCCCGGCCTCGCGAACGGCATGGCGAACCTGCACAACGCGCGCCGCGCGCACACGCCGGTGGTCAACGTCGTCGGCGACCACGCGACGTACCACAAGCAGTACGACGCCCCGCTCGAATCGGATATCGAAGGTCTCGCGCGGACGCTCAACGGCTGGTACCGCGAGTCCGCGAAGACCGCCGAGGTCGGCGCGGACGCGGCAGCGGCCGTCGCGGCCGCGCAGGACGCGCCCGGCCGGATCGCGACCTTGGTGCTCCCCGCGGACGTGTCGTGGGGCGACGGCGGCGCCGCGGCGTCACCGGTAGCCTCGCGAGCGCCGAAAACCGTTGCGGTGTCGACGATCGACGCCGTCGCCGCCGTGCTGCGGTCCGGTGACCCCGTCGCGTTCTTGATCGGTGGCAAGGGTTGCCACGAAGCGGGCTTGCTCGCGGTGAGCCGGATTTCGGCGGCCACGGGCGCGAAGGCGTTCATCGAGACGTTCCCCGCACGCCTGGAGCGCGGCGCCGGGCTGCCGTCGATCGACCGGCTCGGCTACCTGGCCGAGCAGGCCATGTACCAGCTCGACGGCGTCAAGCATCTGATCGTCGCCGGCACGAAGCCGCCGATCTCCTTCTTCGCCTACCCCGGAAAACCGAGCGAACTCACGCCGTCGGACGCGAAGGTCCACGTGCTCGCGGCCATCGACGAAGACATCCCCGCCGCGCTCGAAGCACTGGCCTCGCTGGTCGCCGCGGATACGGAACCCGTTCTGCGGCAAGCGAACCGCCCGGCACTGCCGAGCGGTCCGCTCACCGCGCAGAACTGGGTCGACGTGATCGGCGCGCTCCTCCCCGAGCACGCGATCATCGCCGACGAGTCCAACACCTCCGGCCTGTTACTGCCCGCCGCGACCGCAGGCGCGCCCCGGCACGACCACCTGACGCTGACCGGCGGCGCGATCGGCTTCGGCATCCCGGTGGCCACCGGCGCGGCCGTCGCGGCACCCGGCCGGCCGGTGATCAGCCTGCAGGCCGACGGGAGCGCGCTGTACACGATCTCCGCGCTGTGGACCCAGGCACGGGAAAACCTCGACGTCACCACGGTCATCCTGAACAACCGCGCGTACGCGATCCTCAAGATGGAACTGCAAAGGGTAGGCGCCGAGGCCTCGGGCCCCAAGGCGCTCGACCTGCTCGACCTGTCCCGCCCGGACATGGACTTCGTCAAGATCGCGGAGGGCATGGGCGTCCCCGCCACCCGTGCCACCACCGCCGAAGAACTGGCCGAGCAGTTCGAGCGCGCCGTGCGTGAACCAGGCCCCCACCTGATCGACGCCTGGGTCCCGCCTCTCTTCTAGCCGTCGTGAGCGGTACAGCCGGTTCTAACCCAATGCCGGGTAGTTAAGGGGCGGGCAGGTTGGTCAAGCCCGCTGCTCGGTGGGTGCCGCACGGTGGTTGAACGTTGCGAACGGGGCGTTCGCAACGCTGAGCGACACATACGCCCCGTTCATTCCGTCCACTCCACCCCACAAAGCAGGCAAATGCGACATTGCGGGGCGAAATTCAGCCGCTTGAGTCCTTTGTGGACGTTAGACGCGAGTCGGTCGGGCCGCCGACGACGGTCCGGCCGACTCGGGTTTCACGTGCTCACGTGCCGATTGACAACGCAGGCCAAGCCTTAATTACCCAGCATTGGGTTCTAACCCGCCGTACCACTCACGACCCGTTTAGGCGTCGCCGAAGAGGGTGCAGTCGAACTGGGCGCCCGCGGTCAGGCCGAGCTGGATGACCTTGGCGTCGTCGCGATAGGTGCCGTCCTCGTTGTAGCTGTCCTCGACCCAGATCTCGTAGCTCCGGTCGTCATAACCCGGAACCGGCACGCTCAGGCCGCGGCGGTATTCCCACACGCCTTCGTAGGTCTCCTTGACCTCGGCCACCGTCGACCCCACACCGATACCTTCGTAAGTACGCACGTTCTCGGGAACGCGAACGCGGACAACGCCATTCTCGTGCGAGATGGCGACGCGCCATTCGTCGTCCGGCCGGTCGACGGTCGCGTAACGGTTGCACGCGCCGTCGTCCCAGCCGTCGCCGGAGAGGTAGCCGGTGCGCAACGCCTTCGCCTCCGACTGGCCGAGCTTCACCTGGTGGTAGCCCTCGGGCGTGAGCACGTCGCCGGACGCCGAAGCGGGCGTCAGGCCGCCGATGAGCAGAGCGGTGCCGATGACGATTCCCATTGCGGCAAAAGACTTCTTGAACATTTTCGATCCCCAGATTCCCCAGAAGCGACCCCCTGTCGCTTTCACACTGGAGAAGACGCCAAGGCTGCCGCGGGGTTGCTCGGGGTTCGATCTTTTCTCGGAACGATCGCGGTGAGCGCCAGCCCGGCCACCGCGGCGGCCGCGCCGACGAGGAAGGTCGCGCGGAATCCGCCGAGCGAGGGCACGGTCAGCGCGCCGACGGTGATCGTCATGTGCGCGAGCATCGTGGCCATCACCGCGCTCGACGCCGAGGTGCCGAACGCGCGCATGAGCGAGTTGACGCCGTTGGCGGAAGCGGTCTCGGTGACCGGCACCGCGCCCATGATCAACGCGGGCATCGCCGAGTACGCGATACCGACGCCCGCGCCGATGATCACGGTCGCCGCGACGATCTCGGCGACGTTGTCCATCAGCACGGTCGCGAAGAGATAGCCGATCGCGATCACGACGGCGCCGAGCATGAGCGTCAGCCGCGCGCCGAACCGCCGCGCCAGCCTGGCCGACACGGGCGAAAGCACCATCATCACCAGGCCGTTCGGCGCGAGCAGCAGCCCGGTCTGGACCATGCTCTGCCCGAGCCCGTACCCGGTCGACGACGGCGCCTGCAGCAGCTGCGGGAACGACAGCGCCGACGCGTACATCGCGAACCCGACCAGCACCGACGCGAGGTTGGTGAACAGCACCGGCCGCCGCGCGGACACCCGCAGGTCGACCAGCGGGTCCCGCGTGCGCAGCTGGTAGAAGCCCCAGCCGAGGAAGATCAGCACGGACGCGCCGCCGAGGCCCAGCGTCAGCGGGCTGGTCCAGCCCCACTCGGTGCCCTTGACGATCGGCAGCAGCAACGACAGCAACCCGGCGGAAAGCCCTATGGTGCCGAGATAATCGAACGGCGCGGGCGTCCGGACCGGGGATTCCGGCACGAGCTTCAGTATGAGCAGGCCGCAGATCGCGGCCAGCGCGCCCGCGCCCCAGAACAGGACGTGCCAATCGGCGTTCTCCGCGACGACGGCCGCGACCGGCAGCCCGATCGCGCCGCCGACCCCGAGCGTCGCGCTCATCAGCGCGATCGCGGCGCCGATCCGCTCGGGCGGCAGCTCGTCGCGCATGATGCTGATGCCCAGCGGGATGACGCCCATGGCGCACCCCTGCAGCCCGCGCCCGGCGATCATCAGGCCGAGATCACTGGTCAGCGCGGACAGCACGGAGCCGATGATCAGCAACCCGAGGCTCGCCAGCAGGATCCGGCGCTTGCCGTAGAGGTCACCGAGGCGCCCGCTGACGGGCGTGACGACGGCCGCCGCCAGCAGCGTCACCGTGACCACCCAGGAAGCGTCGGTCGCCGAGGCGTTGAGCAGCCGGGGGAAGGCCGGGATGAGCGGCACTACCAGCGTCTGCATGAACGACGCCACCAGCCCGCATGACGCCAGCACGACCACGATCAACCTCGGCGAAGCACCCTTCGCACCTTCGCCACCCATAGTTAGCGATGCTACCTAATTGGCGCACTCGCCCGATCCGGTGTGACCCACCCAACGCCGGCACCTGTGGCAGATTGTCCGTCATGGACGAATCCGACCTGGCCGCGTTGCGCGCTCGTGCCGGCGACGGCGACCCGGACGCGACCGACGAGCTCATCCAGCTCGCGGGCGAACTCGGCGACCTCGCCGAACTCCGGCGCCTCGCCGACACCGGCAATCCCACCGCGGCCGACGAGCTCATCCAGGTCGCCACCGAACAGGGCAACCTCGAAGAACTCCGCCGCCTCGCGGAAGCGGGCAACAC
The DNA here is from genome assembly GCF_042734395.1 of Amycolatopsis sp. NPDC059657. Taxonomy (NCBI): domain Bacteria; kingdom Bacillati; phylum Actinomycetota; class Actinomycetes; order Pseudonocardiales; family Pseudonocardiaceae; genus Amycolatopsis; species Amycolatopsis sp. NPDC059657. The sequence goes on from NZ_JBHWEB010000074.1 coordinate 21,022, forward strand.
CACCGCCGCCGACCAGCTCGCCGAACTCACCGAAGACGAGTCGTGAGCGGTATGACCGGTTAGAACCGGCCGTACCACTCACGACACAGGCTAGAGCCAGGTCGCGACTCCGCCGTGGCCCGAGCAGGTGCCCCGGCGGTTCTGACTGTAGGAATACGTGCCGTCCTTGCATTTGGCCGATGCGCCGGACGGACTGTCGCCGGGACGGTGGACGCAGTTTCCGTCGACGTTGCGGTAGTAATCGGCGCCGCATTCGGCGGTGACGGTCTTCTTGGACGTCGTCGTCTTGGGCGTCGGCGCTGCCGGGACGAACGGCTGCACCGCGGGCGCGCTACTGGTGGCAGTGGCGGACGTGGTCGTGGTGGCGGGCGCGACTTCAACGGAATAGGTCGTCGACGGAGGCGTCGTCGTGGTGGTGAGCACCGTGGCGGGCGTCGCGACGCCACCACAGCCGGTCAGCACGGCGAAACCGAGCACCACTCCACTGGCAGCCTTCACGAATGCGTGCCGCATGGAAACCTCCATCGCGTTCAGGTTCCCGGCAAGTCGCATCAGGACGATCTCCTGTTACAGAAGGAATTTCGTCATCTTTTGACGGTCGGCGGCGTTACGCTGCCAAGGTGACGATCCGGTATCCGGCCGAAATCGCGGTCACCGTCGCGGTGCTCGCGGGCTCGGTGCTGGCCGTGCTCAACGACGGCGAGCCGCCGAGGCTGGCCGTGCTCGGCTGGGCGCTGATCGTGGCCGCGTGCGCCGCGTTGTTCTTCCGGCGCCGGTTCCCCGTCGCGGTCGCCGCGGTCACGCTGGCCTGCTGCGCGGTGTACTACCCGCTCACCGACCCCGACGGCATCATCATCCTGACCTTCGCGTTCGCCCTGTACAGCTCGGCCGCCGAGGGGCACGTCAAACCCGCCGCGGGGCTCGCGGCCGCGTCGATGCTCGGGGTGACCGCGGGCGAGCTCACCTCGACCAGTGGTCGACATGTCGACAACTTCGCGTTCTTCCTGATGACCGGGTGGTTCATCGCCGTCGTCGCGGTCGGCGCGGTGACGCACTACCGGCGTGAGGCCGAACGGTCCAAAGAGGACGAAGCGAGGCGGAGGACGACCGAGGAACGGCTGCGCATCGCGCGCGAGCTGCATGACGTGCTCGGGCACAATCTCGCGCTCATCAACGTCCAGGCCGGCGCCGCGTTGCACAGCAAGGACGCCGTCCAGGCGCAGGACGCGCTCGGCACCATCAAGCGCACCAGCAAAGAAGCACTCCAGGAACTGCGCACGACGCTCGGCATGCTGCGACAGGCCGACGTCCCGAGCGTGTCGCGCATCAGCGAACTCGCCGAGGCCGTGCGCGCGAGCGGGCTCACCGTGCGGACCGAGATCGACGTCAAGACACTGCCGCCGGAGGTCGACCTCGCCGCGTTCCGGATCGTGCAGGAGGCGCTCACCAACGTCACCCGCCACGCCGCCGCCAGCGCCGTCACCATCCGCATCCGCGAGACCGGCCATGATGTGTCCGTGCAGATCGAAGACGACGGCCGAGGCGGGACCGCGAGTCCCGGCAACGGGATCCGCGGCATGACCGAGCGGGCGGAGGCGCTCGGCGGCGAACTCACGGCCGCCGCGTCCGAGACCGGGTTCCGAGTGCACGCGAGGCTGCCCCGATGATCCGCGTGCTGCTCGTCGACGACCAGAATCTCGTCCGCGCCGGTTTCAAGTCCATTTTGGACGGTGAGGACGACATCGAGGTGGTCGCCGAGGCCGCCGACGGCCGGCAGGCGCTCACGCAGGCACACGAGCACCGGCCGGACGTGGTGCTGATGGACATCCGGATGCCCGGCATGGACGGGCTCACCGCCACCCGGCATCTGCTCGCCGACCCCAAGCTGACCGGAACCAAGGTCGTCATCCTCACCACCTTCGACCTCGACGACGAGGTCTACGGCGCGCTGCGGGCGGGCGCGAGCGGCTTCCTCGTCAAGGACACCGAGCCGATGGAGCTCATCCACGGCGTGCGTGTGGTCGCGCGCGGTGACGCGCTGCTCGCGCCGTCGATCACGCGGCGGCTGATCTCGGAGTTCGCGGGCCGGTCCACGCGCCCGGTGCCGTCGCCGAGGCTGGCCGCGCTCACCGAACGCGAGCGCGAGGTCATGACGCTGGTCGCGACCGGCCTGTCCAACGACGAGATCGCCGCCGAGCTCGTGCTCAGCCCGGCCACGGCGAAAACCCATGTCAGCCGCATCATGACGAAGCTCGGCGTCCGCGATCGTGCGCAACTGGTGGTGCTGGCCTACGAATCGGCCATGATCACCCCGAAATGGCTTTCTCGCGATTGACCGTGCCCGCGGCTCGCGGGTAGTTGTCGCCTCATGCCGCACATTGCGATTTACGGTCGTGAGCAACACCTTTCGTCCGTCCAGGACGAGTTGTACGAATGCATTCGCAGCAGCATGGAAGACGCCTGGGGCGTGCGCGAAGAGGATCAGATCCAGCGTTTCATCAAGCTGAAGGACGAGGACTTCCGCTTCTCGGGCTCGTACAGCGGCCGCCTCACCTATATCGAGGTCCTCATGCTCGAAGGTCGCGACGCCGGCCTCAAGAAGAAGTTCATCCGGACGCTTTACGAGCGCGTCGCCGAGCGCTGCGGGATCGACGGCAGGGACCTCGAAATCATGATGCACGAGACCCAGCGGGCGAGCTGTGGCTTCGGCGGGCTGCCCGCCGACGAAATCGGCTAGTGCCCGCCCGATAGAATCGGCCGCGTAAGCAGCACAAACACCCGTCCCGTAAGGACCGAGCACGTGAAGATCGACAACAGTCCCGCCCGTGGCACCCGCGACCTGCTACCAGGGGTTGTCGCGCATCGGGACCACGTGCTCGCCACGATCACCGAGGTCTACCGGCGCTACGGCTACGAGCGCATCGAGACCCCGGCGCTGGAGGCCATCACCCGGCTGACCGGCGGTGAGGGCGGCGAGAACGCCAAGCTCGTCTACCAGGTGCTCAAGCGCGGCCTGCCCGAGCAGGTCGAGGCGGAGACGCCGCTCAACGACCTGATCGACCTGGGCCTGCGGTTCGACCTCACGGTCCCGCTCACCCGGTTCTACGGCAACAACCAGGCGAACCTGCCGCTGCCGTTCCGGTCGTTCCAGGTCGGCCCGGTGTGGCGCGCCGAGCGGCCGCAGAAGGGCCGCTACCGGCAGTTCTACCAGTGCGACATCGACCTGATCGGCGAGGAGTCCGTGCTCGCCGAGGCCGAGCTGATCGAGGCGACCACCGAGGCGCTCGCCGCGGTCGGCCTCACCGACAGCACGGTCCGCCTGTCCGACCGGCGATTCCTCTCGGCGCTCGCGGAGCACGCCGGGTTCGCCGAAGAAGACTGGATGCCGTTCTTCATCACGCTGGACAAGCTCGACAAGATCGGCTGGGACGGCGTGCGCGCCGAGCTGATCGAGAAGCGCGGGCTGCCGGAGAGCGCGGTCAAGACGGCGCTGGACGGCATCGAGCGGCTGCGTGACCTGCCCGCGTCGAAGGTGGCCGAGAGCCTCACCGACGTCGTGCCGAACCTCGACGAGCAGGTCGTCAGCGACCTGGCGACGACCGCCGCGAGCCTGGAGCGGCTCGACGGCGTCGAGTGGGCGTTCGACCCGACGCTGGTGCGCGGCATGGGCTACTACACCGGCCAGATCTTCGAGGTCAGCCACCCGTCGACGACGTCGTCGCTGGCCGGCGGCGGCCGCTACGACAAGCTCGTCGGCCGTTCTTTGGGCAAGGACGTGCCTGCCTGCGGCTTCTCGATCGGCTTCGAGCGGATCGTGGACCTGCTGGAGCAGAAGCTCGACCGCCCGAAGACCGCGGTGCTCTACGAGAGCGACGTCGCGGTGCCGGACGCGCTCGCCGCGGCCCGCCGGTTGCGCGCGGAGCACGGCGAGGTTTCGGCGATCAAGCGCAGCGGCAAGTTCCCGGCGCAGCTGAAGCGGCTCGAGGAATGGGGCTTCACCGCCTTCGCGCACTTGCGTGCCGACGGCGAGTCCGAGGTGCGCCAACTCCGGTAGTACGGGGAAGTCCCTAAGGGACAACCTCGGGAGTACGCGAAGTGCCCGCTGGAGTACGACGCTTCAGCGGGCACTTCTGCCGGATTCTTTCCGGCATGGAAACCATGACTCGCACCGAAGGCCGCCTGGCGCGGCTCGCCGGGTGGTCGCAACGCAATCGCTGGCTCGCCGTCGTGCTCTGGGTGCTCACGCTCGCGGCGATCACCTTCGCGTCCAACTCGGCAGGTAGCTCCTACCATAACGACACTTCCTTACCTGGCACCGAATCCCAGCAGATCCGCGACAAGTTCCCCGAGAATGGGTCAACCGTCCAGATCGTCTTCCCCGGCAACGCTCCCGTCGACGCGATGCTCGCCGAGGTCGGCACGCTCCCGCACGTCAAAGCCGTCGCCGAGCCGGTCATGTCACCGAACGGCAAGACCGCCTACGCGACCGTCGCGCTCGACAGCGGCACGCCCGGCGACGACGTCCGCAGGATCATCGACACGGCGACCAAAGTGGACCGTGTCGCGCTGAGCGGCGACGCCGTCCGTGCCGCGCAGAAAAGCGGTGGCGGGGCGTCCGAAGGCATCGGGCTGCTCGCCGCGCTGGTGATCCTCGTCTTCCTGTTCCGCTCGCTGCTCGCGGCGGGCCTGCCCGTGATCACCGCGGTGTTCGCGGTCGGCAGCACGCTCGGCGTGATCGTGCTGGTGAGCCACCTCGTCGACATCGCGAACTACACCGCGCCGCTGATGATGCTGGTCGGGCTCGGCGTCGGCGTCGACTACGCGTTGCTGATCTTTTCCCGCTACCGCAACGAAATCCTCGACGGCCACGACCGCGAGACGGCGGCGCGGCGCGCGCTGGACACCGCCGGCCGCTCGGTGCTCTTCGCGGGCTGCACGGTGATGATCGCACTGCTGGGCCTGCTCGCGCTCGGCCTCGGGTCGCTGCGCGGGGTGGCACTGGCGGTCGCGTTGACCGTGCTGGTCACCATGATCGCTTCGATCACGCTGCTGCCCGCGTTGCTGTCGCTGTTCGGCAAGCGCATCGAGAAGAACATCCTGCGCCGGAAAGTCAAGCACGGCAACGCTTGGCGCAAACTGGGCGAAGCGGTACAGCGTCGGCCGTGGGCACCGCTCACCGTCGGGCTCATCGCGTTGATCGGGCTTTCCCTGCCCGCGCTGGGCATGCGGCTCGGGTTCGCAGATTCGGGCACGGACCCGGCGTCGTCGACCACCCGCCAGGCCTACGACATGCTCGCAGACGGGTTCGGTCCCGGTTTCAACGGGCCGCTCATCGTCGTCTCCGAGAACGCGGACCCCGTTGCGGTACAACAGAAGCTGACCAGCACGCCGGGCGTCGACCACATCCGGCCGCAAGGCCCGATCGTGCTCGTCTACCCGACGACGGCTCCGCAGGACGCGGCGACGGCCGATCTGGTCGGGAAGCTGCGGACCGAGGTTTTGCCGTCACTGCAAGGGAAATTCCTCGTCGGCGGCTCGGTCGCGGCCGCTTCGGACTTCGCCTCGGCGGTGACCGACCGGCTGCCGCTGTTCATCCTGGTCGTCGTCGGGCTGTCCGCGCTGCTGCTGATGGTGGTGTTCCGGTCGATCCTGATCCCGGTCAAGGCCGCGCTGCTCAACCTGCTGAGCATCGGCGCCTCGCTGGGCGTGATCACACTGGTGTTCTCGCCGACGGGGCCGATCGAGGCGTTCGTGCCGGTGATGATCTTCGCGATCGTCTTCGGGCTTTCGATGGACTACGAGGTGTTCCTCATCTCGCGGATGCACGAGGAGTACCGGCGACGCGCGCCACGCGGTCACCGAAGGACTCGCGGCGACCGGCGGGGTCATCACGGCGGCCGCGGCGATCATGATCGTGGTGTTCGGCGCGTTCCTGCTGGACCCGTCCCGCATGCTGCAGCAGTTCGGCATGGGCCTCGCGGTCGCCGTCCTGCTGGACGCGCTGGTCATCCGCTGCCTGATCGTGCCCGCCGTCATGCGCCTGCTGGGCGACCGCGCGTGGTGGCTCCCCAAAAGCATGCGGCGCCTGCCCACGGTGGCGCTGGAGCCCTAAAAGGCTCGTGAGTGGTATTGCCGGTTCTAACCGGCAATACCACTCACGACTACCTATTCGTAGATCTCGCCCTTTTCGGCCTTCTCGACCAGCGAAGCCGGGGGCAGGAAGTGGTCACCGTAGCGCTCGGCCAGCTCACGCGAGCGGGCGACGAAACCGGCCAGGCCACCCTCGTACTGGTTGATGTACTGGATGACACCACCCGTCCACGCCGGGAACCCGATGCCGAAGATCGAGCCGATGTTGGCGTCGGCGACGGACGTCAGCACGCCCTCGTCGAAGCACTTCACCGTCTCGAGCGCCTCAGCGAAGAGCATCCGCTCCTTGAGGTCCTCGAACGGCACGTCCGCGCTGCCCGAGTTGAACGCCTCACGCAGGCCTGGCCAGAGGCCGGTCCGCTTGCCGGACGCGTCGTAGTCGTAGAAACCCGAGCCGGTGGAGCGGCCCTTGCGGTCGAACTCCTCCACCATGCGGTCGATGACGCCCTCGGACGCGTGCGCGTTCCAGGTGCCACCGGCGGCCTCGATCGCCTCGCGGGTCTCCTTGCGGATCTTGCGGGGCAGGGTCAGCGTCAGCTCGTCCATCAGCTGCAGCGGCGGCGCCGGGTACCCGGCCTGCGCGCCGGCCTGCTCGATCGACGACGGCGAGACGCCCTCGCCCAGCGCGGCGACGGCCTCGTTGAGGAAGGTGCCGATGACGCGCGAGGTGAAGAAGCCGCGGCTGTCGTTGACGACGATCGGGGTCTTCTTGATCTGCAGCGTGTAGTCGAAGACCTTGGCCAGCGTGGCAGGCGAGGTCTTCTCACCGCAGATGATCTCGACCAGCGGCATCTTGTCCACCGGCGAGAAGAAGTGGATCCCGATGAAGTCCTCCTGCCGCTGCACGCCCTCGGCGAGCGCGGTGATCGGCAGGGTGGAGGTGTTGGAGCCCAGCACCGCGTCGGCGTTGACGACGCCTTCGATCTCGCTGAACACCTTGTGCTTGAGCTCGACGCTCTCGAACACGGCCTCGATCACGAAGTCGACGCCCGCGAAGTCGGCCGCGTCCGCGGTCGGCTTGATCTTGGCCAGCAGCGCGTCCGACTTCTCCTGCGTGGTCTTGCCGCGCGAGAGTGCCTTCTCCTCGAGCTTGACCGCGTAGCCCTTGCCCTTTTCGGCGCCTTCCAGCGTGACGTCCTTGAGCACGACGTCGATGCCCGCCTTGGCGGAGACGTACGCGATGGCCGCGCCCATCATCCCGGCGCCGACGACGCCGACCTTCTTGGCCTGGAACTTCTCGAAGCCGTCCGGCCGCGAACCACCGGAGTTGATGGTCTGCAGGTCGAAGAAGAACGCCTTCGTCATGTTCTTCGAGACCTGGCCGGTCGCGAGGCTCACGAAATAGCGGGTCTCGATCTGGATGGCGGTGTCGAAGTCGACCTGCGCGCCCTCGATCGCCGCGGCGAGGATCGCCCGCGGTGCGGGCATGTTCGCGCCCTTGATCTGCTTGCGCAGGTTCGCCGGGAACGCGGGCAGGTTCGCCGCGAAACTCGGGTTGGACGGGGTGCCGCCGGGGATCTTGTAACCCTTGACGTCCCACGGCTGGACAGAGGCCTCGGGGTTGGCCTTGATCCACGCCTTGGCGGCGGGCACGAGTTCCTCAACGCTGCCGACGAGTTCGTCGACGAGGCCGAGCTCCAGCGCCTTGCTCGCGCGGTGCCGCTGGCCCTGCAGGAGCACGTTCAGCAGCGCGCTCTGGATGCCGAGCTTGCGGACGGTGCGTACCACGCCACCGCCGCCGGGGAGCAGGCCGAGGGTGACCTCGGGCAGGCCGATCTGCACGCCCTTGACGTCGGCCACGATGCGGTGGTGCGTCGCCAGCGCGAGCTCCAGGCCGCCGCCGAGCGCCGCGCCGTTGATGGCGGCGACGACCGGCTTGCCCAGCTGCTCCAGCCTGCGCATCTGGCCCTTCATCTCCGCGCCGCCCGCGGTGATCTCGGCGGCCTGCTCCGGCTGCGCCTGGATCAGGTCGTTGAGGTCGCCACCGGCGAAGAAGGTCTTCTTCGCGGAGGTCAGCACGACGCCGGTGATGGAGTCCTTCTCGGCCTCGAGCCGGTCCACGACCACGCCGAGCGACTCGCGGAAGTCGGCGTTCATGGTGTTGGCGGACTGCTTGGGGTCGTCCAGGGTCAGCACGACGATGCCGTCGGAGTCCTGCTCCCAGCGGATGGTCTTCGCTTCAGTCATTGTCTCTTCCTCAGACCCGCTCGATGATGGTCGCGACGCCCATGCCGCCGCCGATGCAGAGGGTGACGAGCGCGCGCCGCGCCTGGCGGCGCTCCAGCTCGTCGACCACGGTGCCGACCAGCATCGCGCCGGTGGCGCCGAGCGGGTGACCCATGGCGATCGCGCCGCCGTTGACGTTGACCTTCTCGGGGTCGAGCTTCAGGTCCTTGATCCACTTGAGCACGACGGAGGCGAACGCCTCGTTGAGCTCCCACAGGTCGATGTCGTCCACGGTCAGGCCCGCGGTGGCGAGCACCTTCTCGGTGGCCGGGGTCGGGCCGGTGAGCATGATGGTCGGCTCGGAGCCGGTGACCGCGGTGGCCACGATGCGGGCGCGCGGGGTCAGGCCGAAGTCCTTGCCGACCTGCTCGCCGCCGAGCAGCACGATGGCCGCGCCGTCGACGATGCCCGAGGAGTTGCCGCCGGTGTGCACGTGGTCGATGCGCTCGACCGAGTGGTACTTCTGCAGCGCGACGGCGTCGAAGCCGCCCATCTCGCCGATGCCCGCGAAGGCGGGCTTGAGCTTGCCGAGGCCCTCGGCGGTGGTGCCGGGGCGGCGGTGCTCGTCGTGGTCGAGGATCGTGACGCCGTTGATGTCCTTGACCGGCACGACCGACTTGGCGAAGTACCCGCCGGACCAGGCGGCTTCGGCCTTCTCCTGCGAGCGGACGGCGAACGCGTCGACGTCGTCGCGGGTGAAGCCCTCGATCGTCGCGATCAGGTCCGCGCCGATGCCCTGCGGGACGATGTAGTTGTCGTAGTTCGTGGTCGGGTCGAGGAACAGCGCGCCGCCGTCGGAACCCATGGGCACGCGCGACATCGACTCGACGCCGCCGCCGATGACCAGGCGGTCCCAGCCGGAGCGGACCTTCTGCGCGCTCAGGTTCACGGCCTCGAGGCCGGAGGCGCAGAAGCGGTTCAGCTGCACACCGGCGACACTCTGCGGCAGGCCGGCGACCAGCGCGGCGGTGCGGGCGATGTCGCCGCCCTGCTCGCCGACCGGGGAGACCACGCCGAGCACGATGTCGTCGATCACGGCCGGGTCCAGGTTCGGGTGCCTGACCTGCAGCTCGTTGATCAGGCCTGCCACCAGGTCGACCGGCTTGGTGCCGTGGAGCGCACCACCCTTGTTCTTACCGCGAGGCGTGCGGAGCGCCTCGTAGATGTAGGCCTCACTGCTCACTGAAACTCCTCCGTGCACGACGTCGTACATGTGCTAATGGCCATTAACATATGCCCAGATATCCCCATGGTGTCAATGGGTTGCGACCGAGTCAACTCGGCTACAGTATGTTCACCTATGGATCACCCACCCGCGCGCCGCCCGCGCGACCGCAAGGCCACGCTGGCCGCGGTCGCCGCGGAGTTGTTCCGCGCCCGCGGCTACCACGGCGTCGGCATCAACGACATCGCCGCGGCGGGCGGCGTCACCGGCCCGGCGCTGTACCGGCACTTCGCGGACAAGCAGGCGATCCTCGCGTACGTGGTGCTCTCCGGCATCGACGACATGGAGTCGGCCACCGCCGAGACGCTGACGGACGGCAGCCCGGAGCAGATCTCGACCTTGCTCACCACGCTCGCCGGCCAGGCCGTGGAACGCCGCGAGGTCGCCGCGCTGTGGCGCTGGGAGGGCAAGCACCTCCCGCGCGAGGACCAGCGCGAAATCCGCCGCCGCTCGGCCGCGGTGCTGGCGGCCTGGACGAAGGCGCTGCTCACCCACCGCCGTGAGTTGACTCCCGACGATGCGGAGTTCCTGTGCTGGGCGGGGCTGAGCGTGTTCGGGAGCGTCTCCGTGCACCACACGACCATCGCAAAGAAGCGCTTCTCGCAGCTACTGGTCGACCTGGCACACCGTGTCCTGCACGCGACAATTCCGGCCCAGTCCGTCAAGTCCACTGTTATCGAACCGCTCAGCGTCGGCACCCCCGCCCGGCGCGAGCAGTTGCTGACGGCGGCGACCGCGCTCTTCGGCGAGCGCGGCTTTCACGCGGTGAGCATGGAGGACATCGGCGCGGCCGCGGGCATCACCGGCCCCAGCGTCTACCGCCATTTCCCGTCGAAGGCCGCGCTCATGGTCGCGATCGGCCATCGCGCGGCCGACCGGCTGGCCGTCGGCGCCGACCAGGCGATGCGGTGCGCGGACGAGAGCGAGGCGTTACGCAGGCTCGCCGCGTCCTATGTGGACACATTGCGGAACACGCCGGAGCTGTCGGTCTCGTTCTCCGGCGACCCGGTCATGCTGCCGGAGCGGGACAAAGCGGACCTGCGGCGCGTGCAGAAGGACTACGTCGCGCGCTGGACGGCGCTGCTGTCCACGGTGCGCCCGGAGCTCAACGAGCGCGAGTCGAAGATCATCGTGCACGCCGCGCTGACCATCGCGAACGACCTGACCAGGACCCGCCGGGTCAACGCCCGGCCGAACCTGGAAGCGGAACTCGTCGCTTTGATGACCGCGGTGCTCGGCCTGGACTCGTGAGTGTTGGGGCGGGGGGGAGGCGAGCGCACGAACAAACCAGCCAATGCGCGCGACAGGCGGCC